>NZ_JBBNAM010000451.1:0-2504 GCF_037994425.1 Phyllobacterium sp. | reverse complement strand
GGTCTCAAGGTCAATTCAGATGGTCTCCTGTCGGATATGCACGCTTCGGCTGATTACCGTGCCAACCTGGTGAAAGTCATGGCGAAAAGGGCGGTAGCGGAAATCGCCAACAGACCGATGTGAGAAGCATCTTGTGACAGGCGATCGTAAGTGTTCACCTGGCGCAGAGCGTCGCTCGCGCTGCGTGATATTCGCGTTCCAGCCGTGCAACCAGATCGCCCGCAGGTAGAATTTCCTTGATGGCGCTGATGCCTTGACCGCAGCCCCAGATATCCTTCCAGGCCTTGGCTCCAGTGGTTGCGGCTTCAAAGTCCATCTTTGATGGATCAGCCTCCGGCAAATGATCCGGGTCCATTCCGGCCTTGGCAATCGACGGTTTGAGGTAATTGCCATGGATACCGGTGAAGTAATTCGAGTAGAC
Source organism: Phyllobacterium sp. (assembly GCF_037994425.1). NCBI lineage: Bacteria > Pseudomonadati > Pseudomonadota > Alphaproteobacteria > Hyphomicrobiales > Phyllobacteriaceae > Phyllobacterium > Phyllobacterium sp. The sequence goes on along the minus strand of NZ_JBBNAM010000451.1, from coordinate 2,083 downwards.
GATGTCTGACGAGGCGGAACCGACAATCATCTTTTTGTAGCCGTCGACTGCGCGCGCCTCATTGGTGGCGATGAACGGTGAACCGATATAGGCCAGATCCGCGCCCATGGCCTGCGCTGCGAGTATCGCGCCGCCGGTGGAGATTGCACCCGAAAGAAGCAGCGGACCATCGAACCATTCGCGGATTTCCTGGATCAGGGCAAATGGCGACAGTGGGCCCGCATGGCCGCCAGCTCCCGCCGCAACCGCGATCAGCCCATCCGCACCCTTGCGAATCGCGGAATTGGCGTGGCGGTTATTGATAATGTCGTGGAGTACGATGCCGCCATAGGAATGGATCGCCTCATTCACCTCAGGCACCGCGCCGAGCGAGGAGATGACGATCGGAACCTTGTATTTGACGCACATGCCGAGGTCATGTTCGAGCCGCTTGTTGGAGCGGTGCACGATCTGGTTGACCGCATAGGGGGCGGCGGGACGATCCGGGTTTTTCTCGTCGTGGTTGTGCAGTTCTTCGGTGATTTCAGCCAGCCACTCGTCGAGTTGCGCCTCGGTTCGCGCATTGAGCGCGGGAAAGGAGCCGACGACCCCCGCCTTGCATTGCGCAAGAACCAAAGCCGGGTGCGAAACGATGAACAAGGGCGCTCCAACGACTGGAATGCGCAGCCTCTGCTTTAGTACCTCCGGCAAAGCCATCAACCACTCCCAAGAAATTTTGACGTTTGCGTAAACGTAACTCTTTTACCAGACCTGTGGCTTTCGGCAAGCGAAACAAGCGACGCCGGGCCCAATGGTAGCCACGATATATCGCAACTGGGAATGGACAAGGATGCTTTTATGCCGGTTCTTACCTCAACCATTTTATGGGGTGTATCTGTTGCCCCGCGACCTGTACCCTCAACCGGGGCGAAAGTGCCATCACTGCGCCGTCAAAGTCTTGAATAAGCAGTCGAATGCGCTAAGGCTAACGGTTCATTGCGAAATGATTTGAAGGAAACAGGTGAGTTGGAAGCGATCGAGCAAGCGATCCGGAACGCATTGGCGAAATCAGATGCCAAAAATCCTGCCATTCGTCAGAAAATCTATGAATCGGCATGGGGTGCGCACGAACGTTCGCTTGCTGCAAATGGCGCGCTCGACGAAAACCAGCGCGAAGACCGTCGCGAGATGCTGAAAGCGGCCATCACACGGATCGAGGACGAGGTGCAGGCGACAGGCGGGATAACACCGCCACCCGCGCCGGAGCCGGTTGCAGAACCAAGCGAACCGATGTTTGCACCAGGTCCTCCAAAGTCACGTGGCACAGATGCGCGGATCGAGCCGTCGATCGATATTGGCCCTCCTGAGGTGGAGGCGCCGGTTCTCGTGGATGATGATTCGAAAGCCGATAATTATCGTCCGGGAAAGGCGCGCAGAAAATTGCGGCGAGATGGGGAGCGCCGCAAGGCCAGTGGATTCTCCAAGGCTCTGATCATACTGGCATTGCTCGCCGTCGCGCTTGGCCTATTTTGGGTCGTTGCCTCCGGCATCATTAAGCCGAAACCGGGCATGGCGCCATCGAACACCACCGGCCCGGCAGCCACCGAGAGCAGCCAGGAGCCGACGAAGGAAGGCCAATTGTCGGCAACGGGCAACTGGATCGAGGTTTTCAATCCCACCGACATGTCGCAGGTTGCCCTTGAGGGGCGCGCGACGGCGACGATCGGCGGTGATCAGTTGGAAAAATTCGTGCGAATCCAGTCGCCCACCGAAACCGATACGATCAGCTTCAAGGTTGGGCAGGGCGTGCTCGACCAGCTCGCCGGCAAGACGGCTGTCTTCGATATCATCGCCAAGGCTGAAGATGGCAAGAGCTCACAGATTGCCGTCAGCTGCGATTTTGGCAATCTCGGGGATTGCGGGCGTAAACGCTTCGACATCTCGGATGCAAGCAAGGAATATCTGGTTCAGGTGCAATTCCCCGAGGGTAATGCTCCTGCGGAGGGCGGCGTGATCAAGATCAACTCGGACGTCACGCAATCGGGGAAATCCGTCAATATCATCGCCATTCGCGCCCAGGTCGCGAATTGAGCAAGATGGCGCG
>NZ_JBBNAM010000450.1:0-26873 GCF_037994425.1 Phyllobacterium sp. | reverse complement strand
GTGGGTGACAGCGCACGGCACCGTCATCATGTCCGCATCTGGCAAGTGCTTCAATCGGGTGAGGAAGGGCGCCCGGTCTGGCTCGGTTCGGCGACTTTCGACCAGCATGTCGGCGTCAGCGAATATACGGGGCAGGTGACACACGACATTGCTCCGGATATCGACAATGAGCGCGATTTTTTCGCAGCGAGCCTCACTGCTGCCGGGATGGTCAACGCGATCTATGAAGTCTCCGGGGTTGGCCCGACGCTGAATGGACGCAATGGCGAAGGCAGCCGATACTTCACCGACGGCGAGATTCGCATGCTGAACCTGGTTCAGGGTGGGCAGCGGCGTAACACGCCACCCGAGACGCTACCTCCGCCGCCCTTCATACAGGCGAAGGATCAGGCATGGCACGGGGTCAAGAACATGCTGTCGCTTTGAGCGGATCAATCTCTGGTGATACCGACGCTTTGAGCGTAAAATTGCAACGTGTGATCAACACGATGCCTTCAAATTGACCGAATGAAGTATGTAGTCAGGGGTATCTTGAACGTGCACATCCACACCGGCCTTGAAAATGCGCTCCCCCGTTTGCCCCAATCGGAATCGCCCTGCAACGCGGAAGTGATCAATGGCCGGACAATGGCAAACGATGGCGTGAGTTTTTCTAAGGAGAGTAAGATGAAAAAGACCCTTTCGATGGTGTTTACCGGAGCGGTTCTGGCCTTCGTTGCAACGAATGCCGCCGATGCAGCGGACCGTGCGCGCTATAGGAGCCCCGACCTGTACGGCGGCGTCAAAATTGGCTACCTCAGCTGCACCGTCGGCGGTGGCGTGGGCTATCTCCTCGGCTCGGCCAAAGAAATCAGCTGCACCTTCCACTCCGGCCTCACCGGTGAGGGACCGGAGCAATATACAGGCGCCATCAGGAAGTTCGGTGTCGATGTCGGCTTCACCACAACGAGCAGCGTCCTTTGGGCTGTGTTTGCCCCCACCGCCGGCTATCACCGCGGCGCCCTTGCCGGCGTCTACAGCGGCGCGACGGCAGAGGCGACGATTGGCGCAGGTATAGGCACCAATGTCCTCTTTGGTGGTACGGCTGGTTCCATCCATCTCCAGCCGATAAGTGTGTCCGGTCAGATTGGACTCAACGTTGCCGCGACGGGCACATCGATGACGCTCGCTTCGACGAATTGACTTTCCAGTCGCCCCTTCCGATTGTTGGAAGGGGCGTTTTCCAGAAATTGAACATTGAGCGGGGTTTCGCGTGAACAGGATTGTCCAGCTCGCGCTTGTCATTGCCTGCCTCGCTTCGCTTCCGGCAACAGCGCATGCGGCCTGGCAAGCTGTGGAACAAGTCGAGACCTACGCCATCACGGGCAGGTCGGGCGCCGAGCTCTATGATTCCATCGGAGCGCGCGGGCCCGAAGTCGGCGGCAAGGTTCGCACGATCGCCCATACCAATTTCAAGCTGACCTGGCGGCGGAAGTACGAAAACCAGGGTACCGCATGCACCCTGGTATCAGCACAGCCAAAACTCATCATAACCTACACGCTCCCAAAACCAGCCGAGCAGCTTCCGCCGCCCGTCCGCGCGAGTTGGGAGACATTCATCGGTGGCTTGAAGGCCCATGAGCGGGTACACGGCGATACGATCAAGGATTTGGTGAGGGCGATCGAGGCGGCTACCGTGGGACTGTCGGTGCCCGACGATCCCAAATGCCAGAAGATCAGGGCCGAGATGACCAAACGCCTTTCGGAACTCTCGCAGGCGCAGCGGCAGAAAAGCCGCGACTTCGACAAGGATGAACTCAGCGATGGCGGCAATGTTCACCAGCTCATCCTGAAGCTGGTGAACGGACCTTAGTTGCGCGTGATCCAGCTTGGGATTTAGGGTCGGTCCGATCGTACCTCGCCCAAAGGGATGCCCTGACGCAATTTTGCCGGCGTGATATTCTCCCATCGATCAAAGTATTGATCGGGGGATTCACGAATGAAAGCCTTTGTCTTGACGCTTGCAGCGATCACGCTCGTTGGCTGCACGCGAAAAAAATCGAACCACCCTATATTACGCCGCAATCGTCGATCTACGGCGCACCGAAGGTGACTTTGACTAGCCGGTGTGTGACTGCCGTCAAAAGCCATGCAAAGGCGTTGGCCTGCAGAAGAATGTGATTGCAGCGGGTTTGGAATTGGCGGAGGGAACATCCGCCGAAGTTCGAATGTCACAAGGTGACATACAGTGCCCAAGCTGCGTAAAAATCCTTTATATATAAGCAATTTTCCATTTCCAACTCGCCACGCACTGACGTATATTGCCTTCCAATGACACCATAAAGGTGCAATGAAAGGTGCAAGTGAAATGGCGCGTGCCACCAACAAGCTCTCTGCTCAGGGGGTTAAGTTCGAAACAACTCCGGGACGCCACAGCGACGGCGACGGCCTTTACCTTCAGGTCGAGCCGGGTGGGTCGAAGTCATGGGTCTTCATGTGGAAGCGTGGTGGTAAACGCACGGCGATGGGGCTGGGTCGTTATCCCGATACAGGCCTCGCAGAGGCACGCGATAAGGCGGAAGCGGCGCGCAAGAACCTCGGCGCCGGACGTGATCCCCTGCTGCATGCGCGCAAGGAGGTGGAGCGCGAGGAGGCCGAGCCGACATTCGCAGGGGCCGCTGAGGCCTTCCTCGACGAGGAAAGGAAGTCCTCTTGGAAGAACGCCAAGCACCGAGCCCAATGGGAGATGACCCTCGGCGACGCTTATTGCAAACATCTCAGGCCAATGAAGGTTTCGGCAATCGATACTGAGAATATATTGCGGGTTTTGAAGCCCGTCTGGGCAGCGAAGCCCGAGACAGCGTCGCGCCTTCGCGGTCGTATCGAGCGCGTACTCAGCTTCGCCAAGATGCGTGGCTGGCGATCGGGCGAGAACCCGGCGATGTGGCGCGGTCATCTCGATGCGATCCTCCCGAAGCCTGAGAAGTTGAAGCGGCGCGGCCATCATCGTGCGATGGCCTTCGCGGACGTTCCAGCCTTCGTCGCCCGGCTGCGCGAAGCTGACGCCATGGCGGCACGGGCACTCGAGTTCCTGATTTTGACGGCAGGTCGATCCGGCGAGGTGTTGGGTGCGACGTGGGGCGAGATCGACCTTGAGCGCGAAGTTTGGACTGTTCCTGCCGCGCGCATGAAGTCTGGCAGGGTTCATCAAGTACCACTTTCGCGGCGTGCCGTCGCGATACTGGGGGAACTACACGAACGACGCCGAAACAATTACGTTTTTCCCGGCCAACGCAAGGATCGTCCGCTGTCAGGCTCATCGATGGAAATGCTGTTGCGCAGGCTCAAAGTTAAGCCATTGGCAACGGTACACGGCTTTCGTAGCGGCTTCAGAGATTGGTGTGGCGATGTATCGACGTTTCCACGTGAGATTGCCGAGGCAGCACTCGCTCACACCCTGCAGGGTGTTGAGGCGGCCTACCGACGGGCCTCCGCGCTTGAGAAGCGCCGCAATATGATGAGCGAGTGGGCCGACTTCCTCGCCAGCGATGGCAAGGGCAAGTAGATACCGCTTGCCGACCCAGGAGGCAGTAAATATTGGCGTAGGGATAGATGCATCGACAAGTCGGAATGCACCGCCGATTTCCCCGCCTTTCACACGGTGCGCGTGTTGCAGACGCATGGCTAAAAAGTCGCCGAACAAGCCGCACTGGGTGCTGTCGCCGTCGCCGACTGAACCCTTGTCGGTGCGAGCCGCGAAGGGTGCCGAGAAACGGCGTGCCGCTGAAAGGAACGGGCGTGTTCTCATAGCGAGAGCCGCTCTCGGCGACAAGATTGGCGTCAAAGCTCGGATCGTATGGATGCTGTGGCGTTCCGGCGATCTTGAACAGATGGCGGCGGCGAAGCTGTTGGTGCGATATTTCAAGACCAATCAGTTCGCGAAACCGGCGGTATCGAAACCGAAGCCCGTGGTCAGATGCTTAATCTTGACAGGTCACGGGCGCGAGGAGGCGCGAGTGCCACGCGGCGAGATCGCTGTCAATGTCTTCATTCTGCTCGAACCGGGTCCAGGTACATTCCGCAAGCGCAAATTGGGAAAGGCGATCAAGGATACGGCCTTGATCTTTGGCATAACGGAGAAACAGGTGCGCGACTGTTTCAACGAACATCGTGACAAATTGCTTACGTGGGGTCGCCTGATCACATGGTCATGACGAAAAGGAGCGTTGGCTACGGCTTCGAAATCGTCATGAAAACTGGCAAATAGTTGTTTTGCAAAGCGATTTCGATCGTGTTGTCATAGGCTGACTGTTTCTTTCAAGGAGTGTCAGCCATGAACGCCACTGGAGGGGTCGAACCTAATGATCCTATCGTGGAACTGCTTTCGAGGTTGCCCGACAAACGGCTTACCTATTCGATCAAAGAGGTGGCCGGCATGACCGGCCTGAGCCAGAGAACGGTCTTGCGGCGCATCGCCGACGGCAGTCTTCCGGTGGTCCGCAGCCAGGGCAGGACACTGATCCCGAAGCAAATCAACCAGGAGGCAGGCGGGGTCGGCGGTACGAAACTTTCTGAGGCCATCAAGCGCGGGAAGCTCAGGACGAGGAAGGGACGTGTGTCATGAGCGCCCCCTTCACTGGCCTGTCCGTTCGAGAGATCCTTCGGGAATTGTGCGAGCGACTTGAAGACCTTTGCGACCAGCAAGTGTCTGACGATCTCAAAAGGGCTGTCAGGATCGTCGAGGAACCTGCGCTTGAAAACCCTCGTCTGGAAGCGGCGCGACCTTTGCTGCAACAGGCGCTCGAACCGGACGGCCAATTTCTGGACCAGGCCGAACCCGCGAGAGCCGCGCAGCTAACTAACCGTGCCTCAGCATTAGGAATTCAAATGCCCTTGAGGAGGATGTGATGGCCACAAGTGCGCCCCGATTTTCCCAGATTTTGCTGGTCGCTCTGACCTCACCCTATGCCGGTGAGCGCCTCAACGCGCTCGATCGGGTAGCGGTGATGTTGCACGAATCGGGACACGATCCATACTGGCTTGTGGAACGCCTGCCTTCATTGGACGACCCCTTTGCCGAGCTAGCCCGCCAGAGATTCGAGCGGTGGGAGAAGGAGTGGTTCACCTAGGCGACTGCATCTGCACCGAACACCCTGACCCGAGACTAGAAAAGAGCTTCGCCCATGTTGGGCAAGGCGCGCGATGCTTTTCGCGCTCACGGTGCCGTATGTTTTCGAACAAGACGCGGCCTTAACTAAAGAGGAAAATGACATGGCGACCATGAACGACTTTTATCCCAGTAAGTACCTATCCGCTTCCGATTTGAAAGGCAAAAAGATCACCGTCACGATCGATCACGTCCAAGGCGAGGACTTCGACGACCACGGCCGCGTTGTGAAGAAGCCCGTCGTCTACTTCAAGAAAGCTGATAAGGGCCTGGTCTGTAACAAGACCAACTTCGCGGCGATCGTACTAATCACGGGCAAGCCCAATAGCGACGACTGGACCGGCGCTTGCATTACTCTCGTCCCGACGATGGTTTCATTTAACGGCAAGATGACGGAGGCTATCCGTGTCGAAAAGCCGGAGGAGCGGGGAGACGGTGTCCGAATAGCCGCCCCAGTTCCGCCGAGCTCAGCGCCGCCCCCTGCTGTCGCTATCGACCTGGACGACGAAATCCCATTTTAAGAGGACATGAATCGGCGGAGTCAAACTTCCGCCGGTTCGATCCGCTTTCAAATCAAAGGTTCTAGAAAATGCCTTCGCGTTTGCATCGCGCAGCATTGGCCTATGCGGCAAGAGGTATCCCGGTATTCCCCTGTCAACCGAGGGGAAAGGAACCGGCTACAACTCGCGGCTTGCTTGCGGCGACCACCGACGCCGCAGCAATCGAGAGCTGGTGGCAATCTGCACCGGATTTAAACATAGGAATTGCGACGGGTGCCCCGTCTGGGGTCTGGGTTCTGGATATCGACAACGAGGAGGGGGAAGCAAGCCTGCGCAATCTGGAGGCCACGCACGGCCCACTCCCTGCCACCATTGAAGTCATCACTGGTCGGGGCAGACACCTCTATTTTCGGTTGGGTGAACACAGTCTGCGCAACAGCGTCGGGAGGATCGGCAGTGGTATCGATGTGCGGGGCGATGGCGGATATGTGCTGGCTCCGCCCAGCGTACATCCCACCACCCGCCTGTACACGTGGTCCGTGGATAGTGCCGAAAGCTTCTCGGATGCACCCGACTGGCTGTGCCGGCTGGCCGAAGCCGCCGAAACCGACGGTAAGGGCAGGTCACTGGAGGGCTGGCACCGCACATTGACAGAACCAATTCATGAAGGAAGCCGGAACGTCACTCTCGCCAGCCTGGCGGGAAAGTTGCTCTGCCACGACGTCAACCTGATCGTCGTGATTGACATTCTGCATTGCGTCAACATAGCAAGATGCGTCCCATTGCTGGCAGCTCAGGATGTTGATCGTATCGCCGTGTCAGTCGCGAGAACACACCTGACGCGCCGGGGCGACCGTACATGAGCGGAGATTTAGATCCCGAGGTATTAGAACTGTCCGAACTGTTGGCGACGGCAAAAGGTCCGCCTCCCAGCCTTGAGGAATGGGATGCGGGTGAAGACCAGGAGCCGATCCCGCCTCGGCAGTGGCTACTCGGAAATGTCATCTGCCGGCGCTTCGTGAGCTCGCTGCTGGCCGATGGTGGCACCGGAAAGACCGCGCTGCGGGTCGCACAGGCGCTCGCTCTTGCGACCGGGAGAAATCTCACGGGTGAAAATGTGTTCCAGCGCTGTCGCGTACTTCTCGTTTCGCTCGAAGATGACCGAGACGAGCTTCGTCGCCGCGTACGAGCTGCCCAACTTCACCACGGAATTGCGCATGAAGACATCCAAGGCTGGCTGTTTCTATCGGCTCCGGGCGGAAAGGCCGGAAAGCTTATGACTCTGGATGGCAGGGGGCGGCCCACCGTCGGAGGCCTTGTCGAGGCGCTGCAACAGAGCATTGAGCGCAATGGCATAGATGTCCTTTGTCTCGATCCTTTCGTCAAAACACACGCACTCTCCGAAAACGACAACAATCAGATGGATTTAGTGATCGAGTCTCTAGCCAGCTTGGCTATGGAGAAAAATATAGCCGTCGATATTCCCCATCATACGGCAAAAGGAGCGATCGGCCCCGGCAATGCTGATCGTGGTCGTGGCGCCAGTGCAATCAAGGATGGGGCGCGCCTTGTCTACACGCTGACGACCATGAGTGAGGATGAGGCTGACAGGTTCGGTATTCCTCACGCCGATCGGCGGCTTTACCTTCGGACCGACAGCGGCAAGGTGAATATCACACCGCCGGCGGCTACTGCGAAGTGGTTCAAGTTGGTCGGCGTTACGCTTGGCAACGGCGATGAACGCTATCCATCCGGCGACGATGTGCAGACGGTTGAGCCGTGGAACCCACCTGACACATGGGACGGGTTGACCGACGATCTGGTGAACCGAATACTCACCGCGATACAGGGAGGCACGCCCGACGGAGATCGCTATTCCGATGCAGCTGCGGCGACGACGCGGGCAGCATGGAAGGTGGTTCAGAGCCATCTGCCGTCCAAAACGAAAGAGCAATGTCGCGAAATGATCTCAACATGGATCAGAAATGGCCTGCTCGTCAGGAAGGTATACCATAGTGCCATCGACAGAAAGGATCGCGAAGGGCTTTACCTCGACGAGGCAAAGCGACCGGGATGGGTTTCCTGAGCAATGCTGAGCTTGTGCGCCATCGAAAAAAGTTAATGGCGCATGGATGGCGCAAGATCAGTCTGCGCTTTTGGTAAGGTGCCCTAAGGAGATTCAATGGCGCATTTGCATGCGCCAATTGAATCCCCCAATGGCGCACCGATGGCGCGCTGGACCAAACTGCCGGCTATCACTCTGGCGCTCATCGGTGAGGCGTTGTATTTTTGCTCATGCCAACGCTGTCAAATCCAAAATGGGAGGCGTTCGCCCGGGCTGTGGTTCAAGGGCGACCGGCTTCCCACGCTTACGCTCGGGCATACAAAGTCTCTGGCAACGCAGCCGAAGTGAACGGTTGTAAATTACTAAGAAATACTAAGGTGGCCAATAGGGTGGCGGAATTGAAGAGTAAGGCAGCAACACGAACCGAAAAAACCGTTGCCTCGCTGGTCGCGGAACTTGACGACGTCATTGTTTTCGCCCGACAATGCCATAATCCGTCCGCCATGATCGCTGCAATCGCACAGCAGAGCCGGCTGCTCGGACTTGAAGCTCCACGGCAACTTGAGATCGCCCACAAGCCGGCGCCATTGCCGACACGGACGCTTGAGTTATCCGTGGAAGAATGGACGGCGCAGTTCTCCACGCCGCTCCGGCTCCCCGAGCCCAGCAGACCTCCAACGCTTCTCAAGCACACCCGCGCGGAAAAACACCCTAAGGCTCCTGTTGTCGAGCAAATCATCGTACGACCGCCCGAGCTGACGGAGACGCCAATATGGGTACCTGGTGAGATTTGCCTCGATGACGAACTCTAACACAGCGACAAGCCCCTATCCGATTACTCGGGCTCGGCTTATCTCCGAGTTAAGAGAAATAGCCACCGAAGCGGAGAAACATGGCGATCTGGCTGCGGCCGATGAGGCACTTGACCTAGCATGGCGCATTGCTGTGGCCGAGTTGGAGAACCGCACCCTTCACTGACACCGTCGTTTTTTACTGGTAGCGGCGGTGGGGCCGTCGTCCGATAGGTCGTCTCGCCGACTCCACTTTGCCCGGACTGTCGCATGTTTGGGGATCCTGGGTACGAGCATGCCATTTGTTGCGAGAACACCAGATCCTAATGAGAGAAATCCGTGGCTCGTGGCCAATGCATTTCGGCTATACGAACTCGGAGATTAAGTTCGATTTTCTCGTAGCACGGTTCTCTCAACCGTAGATACAACTAGGCTCTCACTGGTCGATGGGTCGAGGCGAAGCTGGATTAACTTCAGTCGGGTTGCTACTGGGCCATGACAAGGCCAGTCTCCGCGCCGGTCGTCGCATCCACCGGCCCAAGAGCTACAAGTCCGACGAGTTCTGGTTCAACAACGGCTTTCCGATACAGGTCGTGCTGCTTCTCGTCTGGCTTGCCATCATTTTTCACGGACTGGATTGGTCATGACCGATGGGCCGAGCGGCGGATTGTTGGTTCAGGAATGATGGCGCACAATGCGCGCTACGGGAGAATTCCAATGACCAAGGCAATCATCGCCGCGCTGGCGCTCGCCCTTCTCATGGCGCAAGCATCGGCGCAGTCCCGCACGTTCTACGACAACGCTGGCCGCGTCACCGGGCGCTCGACCACCGACAGCGCAGGCTCGACCACCTTCTACGGCGCGGACGGCAGGATCACAGGCCGTGCGGCGACCAGCGGCAACACTACAACGCTCTATGACAACGCCGGCAGGACCACTGGACGCTCAACCACCGATAACAGCGGCTCAACCACCTACTATGGCGCGGACGGCACGGTCAGAGGCCGCGCGGCAACCAGCGGCAACAGCACGACGAACTATGACAACGCCGGCCGCGTCACTGGCCGCGAGACGACGACCGGGCAACAGCACGACGATCTACGATCCAACGGGGCGCAACATCGGGCGGATCACGACGCCTTCCGGAAAATAGACTCCATTCCTCGGTCTCTTTTGGGTGTGCTGCAAGTGAACCACTAAAAAAATACGGTTTCTCTGGTATCAAAATTAATATTGACTATTTAAATGATACCACTGTATATTTGATACCTAAATGGTACCCAACGGAGATTTCCATGCTGATCCGCGCCTACCTTCGCGCTTCCACCGATGAACAGGACGCCAACAGGGCGCGCGCCGCGCTCAAAGCCTTTGCCGATACGCGCGACTTGCGCATTGGCGGTTACTACGTCGAGAACGAGAGCGGTGCATCCCTGGCGCGGCCGCAGCTCTTTCGCCTGCTTGCCGATAGCGAGCCTGGTGATGTGCTCCTGACCGAGCAGGTCGACCGCCTGTCGCGCCTGACCGCCGACGATTGGGAAAGGCTGAAAGCGGAGATTGCCGCGCGCAAGCTGCGGATTGTCGCGCTCGATCTGCCGACATCGTGGACATTGGCGGCGGCGACGGCCGACGATTTCCAGGGCCGCGTGTTCGAGGCGATAAACGCCATGATGCTCGATGTTCTCGCGGCCGTGGCGCGCAAGGATTACGAGGATCGCCGCCGCCGCCAGAATGAGGGGATCGCCAAGGCGAAGGCGTCGGGGCTCTACAGGGGCAGGCGCGAGGACGTGAAGCGCAACGCCGCGATCATGGATGCGCTGCGCAAGGGTCAATCGTGGCAGGCGATCATCGATGCAACGGGCGTCGGCCGCGCGACGGTTGCCCGCCTGGCGCGTCGCGTGAAGGACGAGGTCCGTGTTGCGACCTTCAACGGACAACGCTCAAGGAGGAGTGAATGATAGCGCGGTTAGAAAAACAGGGGTGGGCTGTGTTCAGCTACGTGGTTGTGGCCGGACCGTTGACGAGGCGGCCTGCCAGTTTCATGCCCTCTGCGAGGGACTTGCTGCCATCGAGGTGCGGGGGCTGCTTCCTGGACAGAGGAGCGGCTCTGGCGCGACGCCCTCGTCGCTGATCGAGCGACTCCGCCCACCGAGAGCGCAGTAGCCGCTACCTCGCGAAGACCATGCCTAATCAGCTCGACGGTCGGGCTTTAGCCCGCCTGTCGGCCTAGGAAGGCCAGCGTCTTTGCGTTAAACTCCGCGACGTTTTCGTAAATCGGCGCATGGGAGCAGTCTTCGAACACAATCAGTTCGCTATTGGCGATGCCCCTCTCAATCGTGTTCGCGAACCGGGCTCCGGTGACGAGATCGTAGCGGCCAAAGGTGATCTGGGTAGGCGCCTTGATCTTCGCGAGCTGAGCCGCGGCATCGTGGGCGATGACCGCCTCTGATTGTTGCAGGAAGGCGGCAAGCGGCGGGGCCGGTCGGCCGCGCACGAAAGACGCAAGTTGCGCGATATGCTCGGGCTTTGAGGCATACGCTGCCAAGGCCCTTGGCCATCGTCTGCCAGCCTTGGACTACAACCTTGAGATAGGAGTCGGATTTCGGCTATGCGCTGTGGAGCGATAGCGATTTCACCCGCGCGGGATGTTTGGCGGCAAGCCACATGCCAATAGCCGCCCCCAACGATAGCCCGGCAACGTGGACGCGATCCCACCCAATGGCGGCAATGAAGGCAGCAATATCATCTGCAAAAAGTTCGGTCGAATAGGCCCCAGCCGGCTTGTCGCTTTCGCCAGCACCGCGCGGGTCGAGTGAGATGCAGGTGAACTGCTTGGCATAGTCCTCGACCTGAAAGGCATAGCATGCATTGTCGGCAGCAAGGTAGGGGATCAGCAGTAGCGGCTCGCCGGTGCCCTGCTGCTCATAGTTGATGGTTATGTTGTTGGCCTTGATTTTCGGCATGGCGTCTCCTCCCTTTTGGGAACCGCATAGCGCGGGCCGAGGGGGCGGGGCTTGGCGTGAGCTATCGCTACCGACGCCCCCGAGCCGCAGCAGTCATTGTCGCACGACTCTCTGCTGCCGGCGAGCGCTCATTATTCCGGAGTAGAATGAGATCGGCGGCGGCATTGTCGCGCCGTGAGATGCCAGTTGATGAGGATGTTACCCTCCGTACCGCACGATCCCCAGCCGTTTGCGAAATCGGCAACGCGGATGGAGCGAGGCGCGAGCCCGAACCGGGCTTGTAGCCTGCTGCGATTTCCGTCACGTCTCGCACGGGGTGCATCCGTCGCCAAATGAGGACGCCCTTTATCCTACGAGCAACTCTATTGGGGAATTGGGGACACCGGTGTTGATTGTTTAGTGGTCTCCGGTTTGCGCGTGTGTCGGCTCGCCGTCCTTTGGGCGGGGGCTTTGCTGATTCTAGCCATGACCCGGCCTGTTAATCCTGAGTGTGGTAAATCGGACACTACCTGTGTGTTTCCTGCACCTGGTCCTAGTGTTCACTATTGTTTGTGGGTAGCGTGCCGTTGTTGGCCTACTCGCCGTTCTGGAAAAAGGATTTGCGGATGAAGAGAATTCTAGTCGCCGTAGTCGCTGTACTAGCGGTTGCCAGTTTAAGTGCCTGCGGGTCAATCGGAAAAGGGAAGGCTCCGCCGCCTGAGCCGGCTCCTGCTGTAATTACCAAATAGCTGACCCTCGTTCCGTATGGGGAAGGCGTCGCATGATTCCTTCCCCATCTGGCATGTGATTCGGACTAAGCCGGATAATAAGATATAAGCGGTCATTCAATTGTTGTTGCTCCGGCCCAGAAGCAACCGTTATGACGGCCCTGATTGGAATGGAACCGCATACCCGTTGATTGGCATCCCGACGAGGCGGTTCCAGTGGAGGCATGATGCGATTCCGCACAAATCAGAAGGCCGACAAGTTCCGATTTATATTCCCCGAAGGGAATGGCTAATCGACAAGATCCGCGGCGAGGGTCGCTGAATTTGCATCCTTGCCAGCAGAGACAAGGGGATAGGAAACTGCGTTCTCAGCGGCGGGCGGAGCGGCGCGCCACCCCCGCAACACTGACCGGGGTCAGCGGCCGACCAACGACGGCATTTGCTGTCGAGATGAAAGCGGGTCCTTGGACGAACAAATGCTCGCCCAATTCGGTCATGCCATTCATGATGATCAAAGTGCCTACCATCACCGCAATTCGCTTGGATACAGTCATTGCTTGTCTCCCATTGTGAAGTTCGAGGGGAGTTCACTCATATTATCTTGCAAGGCTTTTAAATCGATCTTCTCGGCGTTCGACGTGTTGTGTAGTGCGAAATCATCCTTGGCGACCTCGTCACCCGTCTTCCAGTTGCTGATCTCGACGCCGTATTGTGGCCCGTCAGCGACCTGCCTCGACGTCACGACATATTTGCATGGGTAGGGCTTTTCTCCTTGCGCAATCCAGATCTGCAAATCAACCTCGTCTTTTCGGAATGCGAGAAAATCGCATTCGGCACCGTTGATCACTCCACTACCAAGATCTTTCGAGTCATACACATCTTGCATCAACTCATCATAGGAATTGGACATCAACAGATCGGCGGCAGGGAGGGGCCTGTCATATTTATTCTTCAGCTCGTCAATAAGGTGTTCGATCGTGCCTGGAACTTCAACCTGCGTGTACTTGTTGGCGTTCTTTCCCAGCAAGGTTAGGGTTTTTCCATCGAATAAGGTTTCGACCTCCACGAACCCGCCTTGGCGTGTAGCCCGGATCTTGTCGGGACGGTTGAGGGTCACCGCACCGGAACTTGCAAGCGCAAGCTTCTGACTGTCATTGGTTACCACCTCAAGTGCAGCGTTGTAGTCAAATGATATTGCTTTCTGCGCTGCTTGATAATCTGACATTGCCTTGAGCAACCGCTTTGCCTCCGCCGAGTCGGTGAACCGAATAAGCTCGACCCGGCGATTTAGAGCTCGCCCCTCGGGCGTGTTGTTGGGCGCAACGGGTCGATTTTCGCCAGCGCCAGCCGTAGCAAGCCTCTGCTCGTCAATGCCACGTTCGACCAGTCCCGCCTTGATGGCATTGGCGCGCGCGAGCGACAGAGCCTCGTTGGGCTGAGGATCACTCGTGGCATCGGTATGGCCAACGATTCTTAGGTGCCATTCCGGAAAATTCTTGAGCGTAGTGGCAATGTCGTCGAGAAGAGTTTTCGCCCCAGCGGGGATTGTCGATTGATCACTTTCGAAACGCAAGCCATAAAGATCGAAGCGTTCCTTCGTCTTCAACGCCTGCTCCATGGCTCCAATTTTGTATTGCTTGGCCAGATCATCTGCCGTCTGCGCCCGGGCCGGAATGCTTAGCGCGGAAACGCCGACCGTCAGAGTGATAGCCACTAGCGCAGCACTCGCGGCGCCAATAACATATCTGCTGGCAATCAGAGCGCCGTTGCGGCCTCCACTCCACGAACCCTTTGATGTATTCAGCGCGTCTGTTCTCTGGCGAGCCGGCATATGACTGAGAAGGTGATAGATATTCATCTTGTTTACTCGCTTTTGAGCCAGCCGCTGAAATATCGGGACGGTTGATGGACACGATTTAACACCCTACTCCCCGCCGAGGGTCGCCACAATGTAACGGGCGTCCCAAATGTACGCATGAGAGCCCAAGTGTGGCGGTGGCGAGTGAATGTCTGTTGAATTAGATTAGCTGTCTGGTTGTGAGACCTCATTGGCATAATACAGGATGGGCGCGCCGTCATTTGCTCAGCAACTTGCTGGACGGCGAATGCGGAGCAATACGATTATCGGAGGATATCGAGAGCAATGGCGAAGCGATGCTGCGCCACGCTTGCGCCCACGGCCTTGAAGGCATGATCGCCAAAAACAAGGATGCTCTGTACCGTTCAGGGCGCACCGGCGACTGGCTGAAAATCAGGTGCGTCAACAGTGAGAGTTTTGCTGTGATCGGTTATGAGGAGTCGCAGAAGGTGCGTGGTTCTCTTGCCAGTCTACTTTTGGCAGGGCGCAGGGGTGGGAAGCTGGTCTATGTTGGCAATGTCGGCACAGGCTTCTCTGCCAAAATGGCGCGGGACCTTCGCGTGCAACTTGACGGAATGCGCACTGAAAACCCTGCCGTCCCCATCAAGGGGAAGAACCTCGTGTTTGCAGAACCGACACTTGTGGCAGAGGTCAATTTTAGTACATGGACCCATGACGGCCATTTGCGCCACCCATCTTTTAAGGGATTGCGCGATGCGGCTGATAACGCTGAAATACTCGATCTCGATTAGTGTGCGAAGTTCTCGATTATAAATTTGAAGTTCGGTTTAAAGTACGTGCTCTGAGGCAGTCCGTAGCTAGGAATTTGATGACAGACGAGGATTATCAAAAGGACGCTGCTCGCAAGGCCAAGAATGCAGAGAAGATGCGCCGGTGGCGCGAGAGTAACCCGCTTTCACCCGAGAAGAAGGCTGAGGAAGCCGAGCGTGCTCGACAATGGCGCATGGCAAACCCGGAGCGATACAGGGAACAACAGAATACATGGTAAGCCAATAAGCGTGAGAGGGTTAAGGCAACGAACCGTGCGAGGGCAGAACGGCGGAGGAAGGCCTCGGGGCGAGACCCCGCGGCTGTCAATTCGGATGAATAGCATGACCTTGGGACGTCTACATCCCATGCGCGTTCGCCAAATGACCAAGAAACGACACCAAAAGCACGGGCGTCCACCATCGTTAAGCTTAGATGACAATTCACCTGTGCTGATAGCGCTCTACTTCAATACTTGATGTCGCGGCCCGTCTTACGTGCGTCCTGCTTGGTCGCTCGCTTGTCCTGACGGCATCCTGCATTGTTTTTCTGATCGGCGGCGCGACAATCCTGCTTGGTTTGTCGTGCATCAGGCCGCGCTTGCTGTTTGGTGTCACGCGCTTGCTGGCGTTGCTGCGACTGGTCCGTTGCCCAAGATATTCCCGGCAAACTTAAAAGAGATATCGCAATTACCGAAGCGGTGAACAAAGACTTCAATTTAGGCATTTTAGTTTCCTTCTCCAAAGGCTTTTGAGAGCGAAACTAACGCACAAGAAATGCCCAGCCCGCACGATGGCTGTGGACTCAAGCGGGCTGGGCACCCAGTCGTGAACACGACTAACGTTATACGCTCGGCGTAAAGATTTGGTTCCAAAAAGGCCCGCTGCCGTGAGGTCTGCAACAGCGGGCTTATTTTGGGGCAATCATGGAAAAGGACGCCTTTTCCGGTCACCACGGTACACTGGGTTAGGGGGATGACCAAGCGATAACAGCATCCTCACCAGCAGACAATGAGAAAATGTCGAGACGACTAATATCTGTAAGCCGTGAATAAGCCTTGGCGCGATGGAGCGGGTCAATTTCATCAGACCGGTTGGGCATCACGGGTCTAGCGCTACGGGTCGATATGAGAAATCCGGCCGGGGTTGTCTCAATCGGCGGGTCAAAAACGCCCGACAGTTCATGATATCGCCCCGGGTGTTCCTTACACGCCACAAGGCGTTCCTGATAGGCCGCTGCCGAGGCCATGGCATCCTCGTCGCGAAGTCCCTCGTCGAAGAGGTCATGACCCGTCGCGCAAGACGGTCGGCATTTTCATACGATTTCGGACAGCGCTGCAATTGCTTCGACCGCCTTGGTACGGGCGCGCTCCATTTCTGGGCGGACGGGACGGTGGATTGGGGGCCACCGCCCACGGACCCCAAGGTTGAATTATAGAGAGCAGGGTCCCGCTGACGGGGTCGCCAGCGACCTGACCCGAGCAGCAAATTGGTCCTCGAACTCATGGCCCAACATACCGCTGCAGCAAGAAAATTTGAAAAAGAAGTTCAGGGGGCCCGCGCGATTGCGGTGACTCGTCCATCGCAAATAGGAGGTATGCGCGTTTGAAGACAGATGACCCTGCATTAAACAGCTTTTTAACGGCCAATCGAACCGCCCGCTTTGGGAATCAGCGTGATGTCGGACGATTAATCTAGATGCGACTATCGAACATCTCAGCCAGCGAAGATCCAGAAGTCGAACTCATGCCCACCGCAAGTTGATGAGCCGCCAGCCTGGGATGGCATGACGAGCCGCGGCCAGCTGACGTTGATGCTCTATATTTGGATTTTCTCGAAGCCGAACTCGCCATCAGACGCAACCGCAACAAAAACCGATTATGTATTAGCCGCTGGCATACCGGCCAGCATGTTTTTTTAAGGTTAGCGCGATGCTTCTAAACCTGTCTCGCCTTTCTCAAGCAGCAGTAGGCTTTCTGGCCTTTTTTTATTCAATTCCGCGTCAGATTTTTTGGCTGCTGCTTCACATCGATCGCGAATCTCGCAGATTTCCTTATCCGAAAGTTGTTCGATGCCAATGAAGGAATTGAGGGCATCACTTGTTCGCAAAAGCTCGTCGAGCTTGGCCTGAATTGCCACACCATCGCGGTTCTGCGCGTTCTGAATGAGGAAGACCATAAGAAAAGTAATAATGGTGGTGCTGGTGTTTATGATCAACTGCCACGCCTCGGAGAAGTCGAAGAAGGGCCGCTTGTCGCCCAAGCCAAAACAAGAACTAGACAAGCCGTGAATGTGATTGGCTTGCCACACTTATCGGCGACCCACGTGGCAGTTTTATTAAACCATTTTTTCCAAGATGGTTCACTCCCTCCGTTTCAAACGGGACTGCAACGGCCCGCTGAGAATTTGGTTCCGGCCAACCTTAAGGTTATTGACGGGTCCGTGGCCGCGAAGCCGCGAAAACGCCCCCGGCTCCGAGCTGTGTTTCTTAGCCGACGTAGGATCAGGGATCGACAGTTCTTACGCGACCTTGGCTCTGTTGGATATATGCGCCGCAGCCTCTGCCATTTGGGAGATCTTAGAAGCCTTCCTGGGAACCTGACTGCCTCAATTCGCCACGCTCTGCCTTTGCCGCCGAAGCGCGAGCTGCAGGTGTCTCCGACACGTTAGGCCAAACCTCGATGATGTTCCGACTGCGTACAGCATTGGACTCTCGGCGCTTTGATTGTGCTCACTTGAGCAGGAAGGGACTGCCAGGTCGGTCCGTAGAAGCAAAATACACTCAAGGCCTGGGGAACAAAAAAGGCGGGTCGCGGTTCGATATACACTCATTAACTTCCAACGCAGGGCGTTGGCTTGAACTTTGGAGACCATCGATGCAGGACCAATCCAACAACCCCATTAAAACGCCCCCGCCACATGAGGCGGCACTGATTTGCTATCCGGTACCATCGAGACGAAACCGAGCTTTGAGGAGCTCAAGCGCAAAGCCGCCGACGACATTGGCACTGTAAAAGAAAAGGCGAAGGCGCAGGTCCGCGACGTAGCCGACAAGGCTGAAGAGGTCGCGTCGAAGCAAAAAAATATCGCGGCCCGCTACGCAGCTTCCTTGGGCTCTGCGTTGGAGAAGGTCGGCTCCGAAATGCAGGGTGCCGATGATGCAGTCGTCGGCAAATATGCCAAGGAGCTGGGTTCTACGATCCAATCCTTCGCCAAAGACGTGGAGGATCGCCAACTCAGCGATGTTTCCGGGATGGCCGAAGATTTCGGCCGAAAGCAGCCGCTAGCGTTTTTGGGCATGGCTGCGCTTGCCGGCCTGGCGGCCAGTCGTTTCCTTACTGCGTCGGCCCAAAAGCGTTCCACATCGGCGGCACCCGCGGACATGAGGGCGGAGACCTCCGCTGCCAATAGCGGAGGGCAAGGCTGATGGCTGACACCAATCAAAATAAACCGCTTCCGGAGTTGATAGGAAGTCTTCTCACTGACGTGACTGGATTGGTCCGCAAGGAACTCGCGCTTGCCAAGACCGAAGCGTCCGAAAGCCTCACCCGCGCCCTCGGCGGCATCGAGACGCTGGGTATTGGCCTCGTTTTGGCCATCGGCGCTATCGGCGTCTCGTTAGGCGCCGTGGGCTAACAGTGCTGTTGATTTCGCTAGGTTTCACCGAGATCGGCGCGAATGCCCTGGCCGCCCTTATCGTTGGCCTGGTCGTAGGTATTATCGCCTGGGCAATGATCTCCAAGGGAATTGCGGCGCTTCGCGCGAACAACTGGAAACTCGAACGCACCGCGGCCTCCATTGGTCGGGACGCCGAGGTGGTTAAGGAGAAAGCATCATGACATTGACTTCCGGACAACAAAGCGCCGCCGAGATCCAACGCGACATCGATGAGGATCGCCGGCGAATTGAAGAGCGCATCGACGTCATTCAAGACCGTATCTCCCCCGGCCAGTTGATCGACGAAGTGCTCGGTTACGTCAAGAACAGCGGTGGGGGCGAATATGCAGCCAAGCTCGGTGTCGCGGTCAAAACAATCCAATTCCACTCGCTCTGATGGGCGTAAGCCTGGCTTGGATGATGGCAGGTACAAGTACAGTAAGTTCTGCCCCATTCAGAAAACCTGCAGAAAAAGACAGATCGAGGCAATATCCGCTCGCTACCATAAGCGGCGATATTCGGCGAATGGACCGCTCGACCGGCGATGATGATTATACCCATTTCATTGACGATGCCGGCTCTCGCTTTCGAGCCATGACCGACAGCGCCGGCAAACGAGCAGGGCCCTTTCTGGATGAAGCAGGCAGAACCTATCGCCGTTTTGCAGATGCCGCTGGCAACCGCATTGCCGATATCAAGGATCAAGCCGGGGCAATATGGGATGATGCAGCGAATTGGTTGTCAGACACCTGGCAGCAGGTGAGCGACGCTGCAGTGAGCGCCACGGATACTGCGGGCGCTAAGGCTCGTTCGATTGGCGACTCTTCCACTTCCGCGAGTGCAAGCCTTCGAGATCAGACAGCAAGGCTGAATGAAACGATCCTAACGCACTTCCGCGACCAGCCTCTGGTTGGCGGCGCGCTTGCTTTTGCAGTCGGTGCGGCGATCGGAGCGGCCCTGCCTCATACGGAGGCGGAAGACGCGATCGTCGGCGAAGCAGCACAGAGCGTGCGAGATAGTGCGCTGGAAAAGGCAGAAGAAATCCTGGACAAGGGAAAAGCGGGCGCATCAGAAATTTTTGAGCAGGCCGTAGGCGTCGTGGACGAAGTTTACGATGCAGCAAGCGATCGCATCAAGGATTCCGTAAAACCGGGCTAAGACGATTGGGGTTTGCGAGGAGGAGATCGCGGACTCATAGACGTCCGCGATCTCTTAATTGAACGCTCGACGAGACATCCCGGCTGTGCGCGTATCGAACCTTGCGCAAACCGCGTTCAAACGTACCTGTTACTCGCGAAACGGGCGGAGATTCCCAGCCAAATGGCACAACGGTGCCGAAACAGCCTGAGGCAAATGCTACACTCGAGGAACGCTTCGATGACCTCGGCGTCCGTTGCCACGGCTGCTTCGATGATTGCCTTTTTAATTGCCGGATCGCGCGAATCCAGTAGCATCTGTCGACCGTTCGCAGCTGAATCTAGGAGTAGGAGCAACCTTGCATATCGAAGCCCGGCAGTTCGCGTTATCAGTTAGAGTTGATTCATGTCTTCTACCAACGTAACTGGCTCATCCCGCCCCGTGCGTTGGGGCTTGGCCGCAAAGCTGTTTACCACCCTCGTGCTGCTGGGCGCGGTCACGGTCCTGGTCACCGGGGTGCTCGGTTACTTCGGCGCCCGCGACGCCCTCGAAAAGGCAGTCTTCGACCAGCTCACGGCCGCCCGTCAGACCAAAACGCGCCAGGTCGAAGACTATTTCCGTACGATCGATGGCGAGTTACGCCTTCTTGCCACCTCCAAGATGGTGGTCGACGCCACGCGCGAGTTCCGGATCGCAGTTGACCAGCTCGACCGGGCAGGCACGTCACCCGAATTGCGTCAGAAGGTCGGCAATTGGTACGCCGAGAACTTCATCCCCGGAATTACGCATGTTCTAGGCAAGGAGCCGGCTTTGGCCGACTACCTGCCAGTCGGCGCCGCTCCCTATTATCTGCATATCACTATATCGTCGCCAATCCGCATCCGAATGACCGACGCAAGCTTATTGACGATCCTGGCGACGGCAGCGACTACAGTCGGCTGCACGCCTTGTATCATCCCCTGATGCGCGCCGCAGCCGCAACGCTCGGTTTTTTCGACATGATGGTGGCCGACCCCAAATCAGGTCGCCTGATCTATACGGTGGAGAAGGAGGTGGATTTCACCGCGTCCCTCCAAGTCGGTCCCTATCGCAGCTCCAACGTCGCCGCCGCCGTCGCCCGCTGCGCCCTGACCCCTGACCGGTCGGCTGTGTGCCTAGAGGATTTCGCGCCTTACGGCCCGTCGCTCGGCGCCCCAATTGCCTTCATGGCAGCGCCGGTGATCGACCGGGGCATCGTTATCGGCGTGCTCGTCGTGCAATTGTCGAATGAGGAGATCGACAACGTCGTCACCGGCGGTCGCCGCTGGCGACAGGAAGGGTTTAGCGACACGGGTGAGGCCTATCTCGTCGGACCCGATTACCTGGTCCGCTCTGGCCCGCGGGCGTTCTATGAGAATCGTGAGAACTACTTCGCCGAACTCAAGTCCGTCGGCGCCGCGGAGGAGGAGATCGCCACGATTAGGCGTTACGGGACGCGGTTTCTGCATCAGCGCATCGACACCAAGGCCACCCAGGCTGCGCTCGCCGGCGTCGAGGGCACGGGCGAGATTGTCGGCTACCCCGGCGTCCGACGCTAGCTTCGTGGGGACCACTCGCCATTCCTGGCGTCAAGTGGGGGTTGGTCGCCAAGATCGACAGCGCTGAGGCCTTCGCGCCAATCGACCAACTGCGACAGGATTTGCTGGTCGTCGGGGGACTGGCGTTGCTAGTGGTGGCAGCCACCGCTGCTTGGCTTTCGCGCGCGCTGCTTGGACCGCTGCGCGAGCTCACTGCTGGGGTGGAACGCTTCGCTGCCGGCGACTACGGTTCCAGCGTGCCGGTCCGAACGCGCGACGAGATTGGCCAGCTCTGCTCAGCCTTCAATGGCATGGTTGAGGACCTGCGCGAAAAGAATGTTGTGATCGAGAACAAGAATCGCGAGAACGAGCAACTGCTGTTGAACGTCCTGCCGGCACCGATCGCCAATCGGCTGCGCGGTGGCGAGGAGGGGATCGCCGACGGATTCGCGGAGGTCACTGTGGCCTTCGCTGACCTGGTCGGCTTCACCGAGTTGACGTCGGAAATGCCGCCGCACGGGGTGGTGACGTTGCTCAATGAGCTCTTTACGCGCTTCGACGCTGCCGCCCACGATCTCGGCATCGAGAAGATCAAGACGGTGGGCGACGCCTACATGGCGGTCTGTGGCCTGCCCGAGCCGGTCGCCAACCACGCCGAGCGCATGGTGCGCATGGCCATCCGCATGGTGCACATAACCCGCGAGCACGGCATGGAACCCAACGCTTCGATGAAGCTCAGGGTCGGCATCAACACCGGCCCTGTCGTAGCTGGTGTCATTGGGACGAGTAAGTACATCTACGACTTATGGGGCGAGACGGTGAACCTCGCGAGCCGGATGGAATCGGGGGGAATCCCCGATTCCATTCAGGTGACGCGCTCGGTCTACGACAAGCTCAAAGGCCAGTTCGCCTTCGAGCCGCGCGGCGCTATTGAAGTCAAGGGCAAGGGGAAGGTAGAGGCCTGGCTCTTGAGATTGTAGGGTCGTGGGGGGCCTTCATGGCCGCTCTGAAGCCCAAGCTCCATTCGAATTACTCGCCCGAACCAGACCCGCTCATGAATGCCGTGGCAAATGAAGGAGGTTTGTGCCGATGGCCTTGGCGAGTGTCGCGGTGTGTAGTTTCTCATACTGTCGCTTGTATTCGGCGGAGAACTCGCCGAAGGGGCTTCTACAGTGTGATGAGCGTAATTCTAAGTGTTGGAGGAAAGGGGTTGGATTCGAACCCACGGTACAGTTCCCGCACGGCAGTTTTCAAGACTGCTGCCTTAAACCACTCGGCCACCCAGCCTGCTATAGATTATCATGGGTACGAATCGCCCACGACAGCTGCCCATATTGTGCCTTGCGACCGTCCAACCGGCGACGCGTTCATATTATATCTCGCTGAAAGAACAATCCGCCATATCGCGGCTACCAGCAACTGGCCCCGCCAGCATCGGCGTTCAACACGGTGCGACAAAGCCATACGGATTGCCTCTGTCGTCGTGGCGCTGCCGTGTAAATCTGTCCCATAGTGCCTCTCTCCAAACAATGCACCACCAAAACAAGGGATCAAACAATTAGGGCGTAAACTCTTAAACGGGCTTCCCGAATCGACTGTCTTACGGCGAGGACTCGCTCGCGGTCCTGCAAAATCCGCTGTACGACGTTGCTGCCGTTTATGGCGGCGAATTCGAGCAAGTCGATCTGGACGCGTCGATTCGCTTTGCCCGCAACGAGAGAAGTGACACGGAGATTCTGTCCGGGTCGATTTCGGGACTGCACAATCCCGGCAGGCTTGGCCTCAAGCTTGCAGCTGGCCGCGAATATATGATAGCGTCCAAGGTCGCTATAGCCACCTAAAGCTCGGCTATCAGCACCAGTTCTTCTACATCGGGTCGACGGCTTTCTCTGTCGAATACTACTTCGGAAACGATACCGCCGCAGCCGGCTCCGACAGCGTATCGGTGGGGCGTTCAGAGTATTGACGACTACAATTTGCAGCTGTGGGCGCTGTTGCGCGACCACCACTATGAAGACCACAATGGCGACTAAGACGATGGGCTCATGTTCGGCTCTGCGGCACAGAGAGAACCGGGTGGGAGATTGTGATGCTAGCTTGGTTGGAGCAATTCCTCGTCCGCTATCCGGAGCTCGCGCTATTCCTAGTGATCGCCGGGGGGTACTGGATAGGCAGCTTCAAGGTCGGAATGTTCAGTCTCGGCCCCGTCACCGGTGCTCTTTTCGCCGGCCTATTCGTCGGGCAGTTCGCGCACGTGCCCGTTTCGGGCATGACTAAGTCTTTCCTGTTCCTGCTATTTCTTTTTGGGATAGGCTACTCGGTTGGTCCGCAGTTCATGCAGGCGCTGAAGCGTGACGGGCTAGGGCCAATATTGCTGGCCGTCGTTGTCGCCATCACTGGCCTCACAGCTTCGATCCTCGTTGCGAAAGTACTGCAGTTGGATCCAGGGTTTGCCGCGGGACTTATGTCGGGTGCTATGACGCAGAGCGCCGCGATGGGAACGGCCACGGATGCGATCAACGCATTGCCTTTGCCGGAGGCAGACCGCGCATTGTTCGTCGCGCACATCGCTGTGGCGGACGCGGTCTGCTACATCTTCGGCTATGCTGGCGTCATTTTATTCTGCACCGTAATCGCCCCGGCTCTCCTGAAGGTCGACCTCAGGACGGAAGCGCTAGAGCTTGAGCAGGCGTTAGGAATGAAGCGAGCGACGCCAGGCCTCGCATCCGCCTGGCGGAAGTTCGAGCTGCGCGCCTATCGATTGGCCGAAAACTCCCCTCTTGCCGGTCTAGCCGTGCCCGCTGCCGAGGCGCGTGTGCCCGAACACAGGCTGTTCATCCAAAGGCTTCGCCAAGGTGAGCGCATCTTCGAAGCTGCGTCTGACACGACGCTTCGAGCCGGCGACGTGATCGCGATCTCCGGTCCGCGTGAGGCGATGGTCGAACTGGTCGGACCTCGCGCCGACGAGATCGAAGACAGGGAGCTTCTGGACCTGCCGGTCCTGGCTGCGGATGTCCTCGTCATGAGTCCGAAAGTTGGGGACAGGACTCTTGCCGACCTATCGGCAGAAGAATGGACGCGTGGGTTGTACCTGCGGGCGGTCAACCGCGGCGGTCAGGAACTCCCGATCGCGGGCAATTTAGCCCTCCAGCGCGGCGACCAACTGCGTTTGGTCGGCCCGGAGCCGGTAGTGCAGAAAGCCGCTGCCACAATCGGCGCCATCATCGCCCCGAACCCCACTATCGATTTCATCGTGCTAGGCTTGGCGATCTTTCTCGGGGGTGTCGTCGGTGTACTGCTGACTTTTTCGGTCGGCGGCATCAAAATTTCGCTAAGTACCAGCGTGGGTACTTTGCTCGCCGGACTTCTGGTCGGCCATTTGCGGACTCGGTACCCGCTGTTCGGGCGGATTCCTGATGGCGCCATAGCTCTCATGACATCTCTTGGACTTGCAGCTTTCGTCGGGCTGACCGGAATCCACGCCGGGCCGATTTTTCTATCGGCTCTCAAGGAGGCGGGCTTCGGGTTGCTGCTCGGGGGCATTGTGGTGACCTTGGCGCCACAGATCGTTGGACTGGCGTTCGGCCATTTCGCCTTGCGCATGAATCCGATTCTGATGCTTGGAGCGTTGACAGGGGCGCAGACGGTGACCGCAGCGATGGCTGCCATTCAGGAGCGATCCGGAAGTCCAGTAGCGGTGCTTGGCTACACGCCAGCATACCCCATCGCAAACATCCTTTTGACAACTTGGGGCACGATCATGGTCGCCGTGATCGCTAGCTGAACTGGCCCTACTTTGGCGGAATGGTTTTAGGCGTTCGGAAGCGAATTCGACAGAGCGGACATCGCTCGGGGATTGTCGGGGATAGAAGCGCGTTAGGCGGACCGACCGTGTCTTTGCTTTTTTCCGCTTTGCCTTGGGCAGGCGCTGATGTGCCAATCTTCGTGATCAGCGCGTGTCGATGGAGCCTTCCATGGCGGATGTCACTCCTACGACCTAACCCGGCTCCCGTCCGAATACGGAGACCGTCTTGAATGTTCGAAAATCCTCATACGGCCCGCAATGTCGGAGAAGGTTGCCAGATTGCGAATCCATCAATTTGTTTATTTCTGAAGCCATTTGGTGGGGCAGAATAAATGAACGCGAGGACAGGAGATTTTAGCAATGTCCGGCTCCAAATTTTACCCGGATCAGCTGCGCTTCATGACGTGGCTCAATGCTGTCGACGCGGCGCTTGCCACCGCCAAAAACGATGCTGACCTTCAGGCAATCTGGTTGCTCTGGCTCGATCCCTTGCTGGAGTCCGACAGCGATACCGGCGTGATGTGCGCGGCGATGAAGCGACGGCATCTGCGGCGCTTTGAGCAGGTGAATACGCGACGCCCGGCGCGCAAGCGGTTCGCGTCCGGCATACTGGCAAGTCGCCGCTGGTCAACCCCGAACTGACTGCAACTTGCGCGCGGATTTGCGCATGGGCCAAACCAAGCCGGTTAAGCGCAAGCGTTGCGACACGCGATCCCATCATTACAGACGATATCCATGCAAATATGCTGTTTTCGCCCTATCAGCGATTGACTACGCCATCCGCGGTTTGATCAGGTTCGGCGGTAACCAGATCGATAGTGCGCAGAGTTCGAGGTCAATCGCCAATCTCACACTGGTGCTGTGAGCAAACCCTCGACGACTCCTTTGAAAGCGGAACGGAAGTGGGATACCGAGCGGGGTGTGGCGGAGCGGCCACACTATGCATTTTTTGCGCGATGTTATGTTTCCCGACACCTGCCGAGGGTAAGCTGCAAGAATCGCTGAAGCACTCATACCGCTCGGCCGACACACTGAATAGGGGACCCGCATGGCTATTCGAACATTTCTTTGCATCTCGGCAGCGGCCATATTCGCGGCATCGGCAGCCCAGGCCGCCGATGCCGTGGTTGTCGCCGAACCGGAGCCGACCGAGTATGTCCGGGTCTGCGATGCCTACGGAGCCGGATTCTTCTATATTCCGGGCACCGAGACATGCCTCAAGGTCAATGGCTATCTGCGCTTCGAGTTTGCCGGCGGGGATAATGTGTTTACGGGCGGCCCCGTTGGCGCTGGTGGAAATGATACCTGGCGTGTCCGGACCCGCGCCGAAGTCCGTTTTGACGCGCGTTCCGATACAGAACTTGGCACGCTGCGGTCGTTCATTGACACGCGTTTCCAGAATACGAACAGCGACGACGCCGGAGGCACGCTGCATCAGGCGTTTATCGAGCTTGGCGGTTTCCAGATCGGTGTCAACGATGTCCTCTTCGGCTCCTGGCTCGGATATGCGGGCACGATCATCCAGGACGACGTGATCCAGTACGGGTCCGACAGTATCTCCAGCAATCAGATCAGCTATACCTTCAAGGGCGGCAACGGATTTTCCGCCGTCATCGCCGCCGAACAGGGCATGGTATTCAACGGTTATGACTACGTCATCGACGATTACATGCCGCATGTCCTTGCCGGCGCTAAATATCAACAGGGATGGGGCCAGATTGGCGCTGTCATCGGTTATGATTCGGTGCAGGATGCCGTCGGCGTCAAGGCGCGCCTCGACCTGAGTCTGACGGATTCAATATCGGCCTGGATCATGGCAGGCTATCAATCCGACTATGATTCAGATTCCTTCATCACCAACGAGAACAAAAACTGGTACGGTTACTGGGAAGGCGACTGGGCCGGCTGGGGCGGCTTTGCC
>NZ_JBBNAM010000449.1:0-5033 GCF_037994425.1 Phyllobacterium sp. | reverse complement strand
GTAGTCGTCTTGGCATTAGCCCGGTCGAAACAGAAAAGATCCTTTACCGCGCGAATGATGTCGCTGCCTCGCAGCATTCCGTAATGGGCCAGCTGCGGATATCAATAGAACTTGCACGACGCCTTCGGGAACGGGGAGACGATCAGAGCGCTCGCGACTGGATCGCACCCCACTCGCATCTGATCGCCCGTCTCGGGGACAACATGGACGGGCGCGCCGCACGAGAGTTTCTGCATGGCGAGGGCATTGACCCGTAACCGACAGCGTGCGCTGCAACAATTCATGGGGGGTGGCGGATGTGGTGCCGTTGAAATGACATAGGATTTTGTTTCTAAGCCGATCCGAATTATTTTCCGGAGACCACACCCGCCATGAACGATCTTACGCTGCCGCTGAGCGGTTTTTTGAGGAGCCTAATGCCATCGGGTTTCGCCTCCTCGTCCCAAATCGCCGTAAGATTGGCAAGAGCGGTCTTGCTCGCGCCATACGCGACCAGCCGGGATGCGCGTTGACCGCCGCGTCGCAGGAGATGTTGATCACCACGGGCCGCGGTCCTCGCGTGCGGACGCGGCAAGCGCACCGAACAGAGCTTTGGTCAGTCGGAACGCGCCGAGGAGGTTGGCGGCGAGCGCTGCTTCCAGCTCCTCGCAATCGGTATCGGCGAGAAGCGCCAGAGGGACAGGACCGAGGCTCGATGAATTGTTGATCAGGACGTCGATCCCGCCGAGGCTGGCAGTGACCTGCATCGCGATCGGTTAGATGCCGCCCTTCTTGCCTATGTCGGCAACAATGCCGTGCGCGCCCGTCTCGGCTACGACGCCTTCGCCATTTGTGGCAGTGCGAGCGACTGAGGCGACGCACGGACCCTTCGCGGCAAGCTGCCGCACAAGCGCCAGTCCGACGCCGGCCGTGCCGCCGGTAACTATTACTCTGTTGGCGACTGCCTTTACCATGGGCTTTTGTTCTCGTCAGCGCACGGAACTGCCAACAATTGTGATATGCGGTTTCCGTTCGGCTATCGTTAAATGGCTATCGCGATTTCGTTAGAAAGAAATTTCGCCGGCTCGACAGGCATGGGCAAGCAAAATATCTATACAATATGACCGCTATGAATGATGACACGATTGCCAACCGCATCAGCCGGGTCCTCGCTGACAGGATCGTGACGGGAGTGCTGGAACCGGGTGCAAAGCTGCGTCAGGATCATATCGCGGAGGAATTCGGCGCGAGTCACGTCCCTGTCAGGGAAGCATTCCGCAAACTGGAAGCTCAAGGATTAGCTGTCAGCGAGCCGCGCCGTGGTGTTAGGGTCGCATCCTTCGACCTGAAGGAAGTGCGGGAAGTGGCACTGATGCGTGCTGAACTCGAAGGGCTTGCACTTCGGCAAGCTGCGCCGCATTTAACGCCATCAATTCTCGACCAAGCAGAAATGGCTACCGTCGCTGGAGACAATTCGCGGGACGTGCGTTCCTGGGAGGAGGCAAACAGGCGGTTTCACCGACTGATTCTGCTACCATGCGCAATGCCGCGCTTGCTTGCGGCAATCGATGATCTCCATTCAGTGAGCGCACGCTTCCTGTTCTCAGCCTGGCGATCCGACTGGGAGGCAAGGACCGACTATGATCATCGGGCGATCCTGGGGTCTCTGCGCCAGGGTAACATCGACAACGCTGTCGCGGTGCTCGAGCGGCACGTCCAATGGATCGGACAAAAGCCGGTCAAAGGCGCCACAGGTTCGACGCGGGACGCTTTTGCCATCGTCGGCTAGCTTTCTTGCCTGAAGTGCGGGTCTAAGCGGCTGGACACATCTCTATAGAAAAGTCGCATTCCCGCACAGACCAGAGTTCGATGTAGCCCTTTTTGGAATTCCATGATCCGAAGGGTTGCACTCTTCCTGCATCCGCTGTTTAAAAGTTATAGATAATCTTTGATTCTATCTATAATGACTACGGGAGCGTTACATTGATGTCGAGTGGCGTGGGTTCTTCGGGTTATTCCCATGTGTGTATTGGTGCTGCGGAAGCGAGAAAAATCTATTATTTGCCGTTCAACGACCTCCTGTTTCGAGCACACACCGTCCACAGAGCACAATTCAATCCCAACGCAGTGCAGTTAAGCAGGCTGTTGTCGATCAAAACTGGCGGATGTCCTGAGGATTGCGGCTATTGCAGCCAGTCCGCGCATTATCCGACCGGTCTCAAAGCGTCCAAGCTGATGGAAGTCGAGAGGGTGGTCGCAGAGGCCCGCAAAGCGAAGGAGGGCGGAGCAACACGCTATTGCATGGGCGCGGCCTGGCGCAGTCCGAAGAGTCGCGACATGGATACCCTCGTCGCGATGGTCGAAGGAGTCAGGTCGATTGGCCTGGAAACCTGCATGACGCTCGGTATGCTCACACGAGAACAGGCGGGCAGGCTGGCCGATGCGGGTCTTGATTACTATAACCACAACATCGACACGTCGGAACGCTTCTATAGCGAAATTATCACAACGCGGACATTCGCAGACCGTCTGGAAACGCTGGCGAATGTACGCGAGGCAGGGATAAAGGTCTGCGCCGGTGGCATTCTCGGCATGGGCGAGACGAGCGATGACCATGTCGCCATGCTGGTAACGCTCGCCAATCTTCCGCTTCCGCCCGAAAGTGTGCCGATCAATATGCTGATCCCGATCCCTGGATCGAAACTTGGGAACGCCGCGCCGATTGATCCGATCGACTTCGTCCGCGTCATAGCGCTTGCCCGCATCCTGATGCCGCAAACGCATGTCCGCCTCTCGGCGGGCCGCGCGGACATGAGCGACGAAATGCAGGCGCTGTGTTTCTTTGCAGGTGCAAATTCCATCTTTGTCGGCGACACGCTGCTGACCGCCGATAATCCCGGCGAGGATCATGATGCAGCGCTGTTCCGCCGCCTCGGTCTGAAGCCAATGGCGCTGGATGCCGCTGAATGATGCGCGGGCCTCTTGCCCGCTATGTGGCGACGCTGAATGGACTGGAGCGTAAGGGGCGGCGACGTGAACTGGTGCCGCATGATGGCGTGGATTTCACGTCGAACGATTACCTTAGGCTCGCCAACTCAACGCGCATCCGCTCCGCCATCGCCGATGCCCTTGAGCGCGGGGTTGCCGTTGGCTCAGGCGGCTCGCGTCTGCTGCGGGGCAATCATCCGGAACATGAGGCGCTCGAAGCGGAAGCCGCCATATTTTTCGGGACGGAACGGGCGCTCTATTTCTCCAGTGGTTATGCCGCCAATGCCGCGCTGTTCTCAACGCTGCCGCAGCGCGGCGATCTTATTGTCCATGACGCCCTTATCCATGCCAGCGCACACGAGGGTATCGCGGCGAGCCGAGCAGAGGCGGTCGCCGCGAGACACAATGATGCGGACGCTTTCGAAGAAGTAATTGTTTCCTGGCGTATGAAGGGCGGGACCGGACATCCCTGGATTGCGGTCGAGAGCCTCTATTCGATGGACGGGGACCGCGCCCCGCTGAAAGAACTTGTCGAACTGGCAGATCGTTATGACGGATTTCTGGTTATCGACGAAGCGCACGCGACTGGCGTCTTTGGACCACATGGCCGCGGACTTGCTGCCGGAATGGAAGGCCGGGACAATATCATCCTTCTCCACACATGCGGCAAGGCGCTGGGTGTCTCGGGAGCGCTCGTCGGCGCGAACCAGGTCGTTTGCGATTATCTCGTGAACCGTGCGCGGGGCTTCATTTATTCCACGGCACCATCGCCGTTGATGGCGGCGGCGGTCCGTGAGGCCCTGAGAATATTGGCGGAAGAACCGGAGCGCCGCGCGAAGTTCGAACAACTCTGGACGTTCGCCAATGCGCAACTGACTGTGGCGCTTGGGTTCGAAGGCAGCGGCTCGCAGATACTGCCGATACTAATCGGCGACAACAGCCGCACAATGCGCATCGCCGCATGCATGCGCGAGGCAGGATTCGATATCCGGGCGATCCGCCCGCCGACAGTGCCCGAAGGGACAGCGCGGTTGCGGATTGCCATCACCCTCAATGTCGACCGGTCTGCAATTTTGCGCATGTTTGACGCTTTGGCGACTGTGTTTTGCGCGGAGGCTGCATGACACTCCGTTTTGTTGTCACAGGAACGGACACCAATATCGGCAAGACCGTATTTTCGGCAGCATTGGCCGATGGGCTCGGTGCCTCGTACTGGAAACCTGTCCAGTCTGGGCTTGATGGCGAGACCGACAGCACGACGGTTGCGCGGCTCGGACGAATACCTCCTCAACGTATCGTTCCTGAGGCGTGGCGGCTCAAGACGCCGGCATCGCCGCACCTGGCAGCCAGAATCGACAATGTCCGGATTGACCCGGAAGCCCTGACACCTCCGTCAACGGAGGCTCCGCTTGTCGTTGAAGGGGCGGGCGGCGTGCTGGTCCCCTTGACCGAAAACGCGGTCTTCGCGGATGTCTTTGCCCGCTGGCAGGTGCCGGTCGTCCTCTGTGCCCGCACCGGACTTGGAACGATCAATCATACGTTGCTTTCACTCGAAGCCTTGCGCCACCGAGTAGTTCCCGTCTTCGGCCTTGTGTTCATCGGCGACGAACAAGCCGACACGCAACAGATCATCGCGGAGCTGGGCAATGTGAACTGCCTTGGCCGTTTGCCGCGTATCGACCCGCTGACGCCCGACACCTTGCGCCAAGCCTTCCATGATCATTTCGATATCGCTTGCTTTCTGGAAGGGATCGTAGGGTGACCCGTTCCCCTGTCTGGCACCCCTTCACCCAGCACGCACTCGAACCGGCGATGAAACGCATTGTCAGGACAGAGGGCGCTTATCTCTACGACGAAAACGGCAATGCCATGCTCGATGCCATCTCCTCGTGGTGGGTTATCACCCACGGCCACCGGCATCCGCGCATCATGGATGCGATCCGAAGTGCCTGTGAGGTCTATGACCAGATCATCTTTGCCGAGTACACCCACGATCCGGCGGAAGAGCTGGCCAAGGGACTGATCGCCACCGCTCCGGAAGGTCTTGAGCACGTGTTCTATTCCGA
>NZ_JBBNAM010000448.1:0-18555 GCF_037994425.1 Phyllobacterium sp. | reverse complement strand
GTGCAATGAGCAGGTCCTTCCAGCCCCAGTCTTTTTCCAGCACTGCTTTCAGCCGGTCGAGATCGCCAAGCGGCTTGTGCATGTCGGGTTCCTCCACCTCGACATAGCAAAGCTGGACGGCGGCATTGCGCTCGATAACGCGGTCCGTGGCGGCTTTGCGGACCACCTGCGCGTTAACCTGGACATCCTGGGGTACATCAACGACGAGATCGCCCTGAATCGTGGCGGAACAGGACAGGCGGCGGCCTTCAGGCAGGCCACGCACCCGATCATAGCGATCTTCCTTCGCACCCCTGGGCGAAATGTGCTCGAGTGAGGAGACGATCTTGTGCTTGGCAAAGCTGCCTTCCTGCACTTCCACCTGGCAGCGCCCACAGGTGGCACGGCCGCCGCAGACGCTCTCAACATATACGCCAAGGCTGCGTGCCGCTTCGAGGATGGGCGTTCCAACTGCAAAGCGTCCACGCTTGCCCGACGGCATGAAGAGAACCAGCGCTTCTTTTGCCGATGTTTCGGGTGCTTTGACGGGTGCGTTCACGATCGATGCTCCAAAACTCACGGGCGAGGGGTGGCTTTGCCACCCACCGCCTTGTTAGACCGGGCCGTCTGGCTGAGGCAAACGCTCAGCCTGCGGCGCCGCGCCGCGCCTCGCGTCCACCGCGTCGGCGTCCGCCGCCTGCGCCATCGGCCGGAACCGAGGCAGCGGCAGCGGGTGCCGCTCCGGCAGCCGCCGGCTGATGATCGCGGTATTTCTTGATCCAGTAGGTGCAGTTCGCATCAGTACCGTTGAGAACATTGGCAGCGTGCACTGCTTCCATCTCCTGCGGCCGGCAGGGATTCATGATCGCAGACGTCATGCCGGCACCGATTACCATCGGAATGAAACCGGCATTGATGCCATGGCGGTGCGGCAAGCCGAACGATATGTTCGAGAGGCCGCAGGTCGTGTTGACTTTGAGCTCTTCGCGCAGCCGGCGCAGCAACGCAAAGACCTGGCGTCCCGCGTCTCCAAGCGCCCCGATTGGCATGACCAGCGGATCGACGACGATATCGTGCGCCGGGATACCGTAGTCGGCGGCGCGTTCGACGATCTTTTTCGCGACCGCAAAGCGCACGTCCGGGTCCATCGAGATGCCGGTCTCATCATTCGAGATGGCGACGACGGGCACGTTGTATTTCTTGACGAGCGGCAGGATAGCTTCGAGCTTTTCCTCTTCGCCCGTCACGGAATTGACGAGCGGACGACCCTTGGCGACCTTCAGGGCGGCCTCGATGGCCGCCGTCACCGAACTGTCGATGGAAAGCGGCACGTCGACGAGGCCCTGGACGATCTCCAGGGTCTTAACGAGCAGGGCCGGCTCCGTGGCATTGGGGTCGACGGCGGTGACGCCCGCGTTGACATCAAGCATGGTCGCGCCGGCGGCAACCTGTTCCAGCGCGTCCTTGATCACCGTGTCGAAGTTGCCTGCGACCATTTCGGCAGCGAGCTTCTTGCGGCCGGTCGGATTGATCCGTTCGCCGATAACGCAGAACGGCTGGTCAAATCCGATGATGATTTCTCTGGTCGCCGAGGCAACAATCGTACGGGTCATTCAATAATCCTCAGCTGGCTGCTGCGTTTGCGGTTGTATGGGAAGCGCTGTGTACGTTCCAGGAGCCGCGTTCGACAAGCCATTCGGACGACTTTTTCAGGCCACCAAACGGGAAGAGGTGGATCTGCTTGATCGCCGACATCGGATTGGCAATGACATGCTGCTCGATGGGGCCGACAACGCCTTCCGGCGAATGGCTCGTAGCGAGTGCGGTCAGGGAAAGGGCATTCTTCTTCAGGAAGCTAATCGAGTTGCCGACGCCGCACATGGCCGCATACTTGATGAGCGTCGTAATCTTGGCGGGACCGGCAACGCCGAGATGGACCGGCAGGTCGACGCCATGTTCGCGCAGCGATTCAGCGTAGCGGATGAAGCGATCGGCATCGAACCCGAATTGGGTGACGACGCGTAGCTTTGCACCCGTGCGCTCGCCAAAATTCTTCTTCAGGCGCAATGCTTCGATTGCGACTGCTTCAGAGAATTCGGGACTGCCCTCGGGGTGACCGGCGACGCCCATTTCAGTGATGCCGTATCTGTCAAAAAAGCCGGTCTCCAGGACTTCCATGGTCGAGGAGAATTCACCAGCCTGGCGTTCAAGCCCGCCGCCGATGACCAAGACGTCGGTCACGCCCGCTTCCTCAGCGGCGCGGCGAATGCGGCTTTCGAGTGCGGCCTTGGTCGACAAGCGCCGCGAAGCAAAGTGCGGCACGGGCTTGTAGCCGAGATCATGAACGCGCTTGGCCGCTGCCGTCAGCGTATCGACGCTATCGGTGCCCATGTCGGTGATATAGACGCGGGTGCCAACCGGAAACAGACCAGGCAGGTCCTGCGATTCAATTGCCTGGCGTGCCGCCACTTCGATGGATGCTGCGATCTTTGTCATTGGCTTCGCTTTCAATTCATGAATTGTCATGTCCACCTGCCTTTACAAGCGCCACAAGGCGTTCCCGATCATATTCATTCTCAATGCGGGCAAGGGCTGCATCAGCCTCGCCGTCTAGATCATCACTCACCGGCACCGGGGTGCTGCGACGCCACTCCGCGAGATAGGCGTCGGAATCCTTTGCGCCAATGCGCATCGCGCACATGTCGATGGCCTCGGTAAATCGAAGGGAAAGCTCGCGCTTGGCTGCCTGGCGGCCTTTCTTGACGGTCACTTGAGCGGGAATGTCCCGCCAATAAACGACAATAAGATCAGCCATGCAATTCAACCTCCGATGACGACCCTTTTGCCGGAATATCAGGGGTTAAGCTTGCTATCTCACGACGCGCGCCCACTCAAATGCGACGTGGCGCATTTGCGCTTTTGCGACAAGCAATCAGAAGGGCCAGAACGCCGCCGCATAGCTGACGGCGCTTGCCGCTGCAAAGGCCATGCCGAAGACGATGCTCATTGAGACGATGCCAAGGGTCAGCCCCGCAATCATCAGCCTTCCATCGCGCTCGCAAAGCGCGATCCCGATGATGACTGTTGCGAGGGCCGGCAGCCAGTTCGACAGCGGCATGGGAATGACGACCGACATGCCGAGTATGGTGGTGAATGCGCCGAGCCAGCGGTCGCCCTGCCGGCGTCCGAATGGCCAGTTGCGCGGCCGGATAAATCGTTCGAGCCATTGCAGCCAAGGAACCACCTTGTCTGAGACGAGGCGAAACCGTTCAGGCGATATGGTCTTGTCGCGCATGAAAGCGGGGAGCCATACGGATTCGCGACCCATGACCATCTGCACCGAAAGAAGGACCAGCGGAATTCCGGTAATGACACCGGTACCGGGCGGTAGCGGTAACAGATTCAGGATGGCAAAGAATGTGAGCAGTGCTGCGAAGCTGCGATCTGTGAAAGCATCTTCCAGTTCGGCGAACGAGACCGGCTCCGTTGCTGATTGCGACAGATCCTCAAAGACCTGGGACAGCGAGCGGGGATCGTTGTCGGCCGCGTGCAAGTCCGGCCTGTGCGGCTTTATTTCGTTATTAGCGTCGATGGCAGCCATCTTATCGTCATGGTTCAAGTCCCGACGCATATGGCGCGGCGATAATGACATTGCAATGACGAAAGTGTCTCAGCGCTTGAGTTCGATGATATCCAGCACGGATTCGCGGGCAGGGGCAGGAAACTCGATTCGGAACTCGTCCTTGCCCGTGCGATAGGCATAGCCCGCCTGATCGCTGTCCGGCGTGACGCCATAGCGTTTCGGCTTCTCGCCTGCCACGTAGCCAACGCCGAGATAGGTCAGGCGCTTGTCGCTTTCCGTATAGAAGCGTCCTTTCGTGCGCTGCGAACCGCTCACCTTCTCCAACGTCCACCCCGACCCATCGTCAGTAACGCGGCACCGGAACCAGTCGTAAATCGTTAGCGGCGGTTGTTTTCCAAGCTTTATCGTACGGCATTGCCAGTTGCCAACCATGTCGAAGCCCTCGCTGAAAGCGAGGGTGGGCTTGGCGAGAATCCCGTTCAACTGCTCGACGTCGCCCGAACCGCCGCCTTTCCTGGCTGCATCGACGGCGCTTGTCCGCGTCACCTCATATTGGTCAAGTCGCAACTTGTCGGATTTGGTGATAAGACGCGTGATCGCGCCATCCGCTTGGGCATTGCTCATCAGGAAGAGGCAGAGGATCGTGGCGAGGGTGGCGCGACGGGTCATAGTGGCTCCTTGAATGCTGCGAATTTCGCTGATTTGCTGTGTGTGGTCTAGCGGGCTGCAGCTGCGGTCAAAGCCGGCACGAGATCGCCATAGCCGGTGAAGCGGCGCTCATAGGCAAGGCCAAGGAAATCCGCCGCCTTTTCGGCCTTACGACTCAGCTCGGGGTCGTCGGTCTGCGCCATATAGATCATCTTCTTATAATTGCTGAAATACATGTCGCGCAATTCCGGATGGCGGTCGAGGCCGAGCGGTTTTACCATGAACGTCTCGAAATGCCGAGCGAGGAAATCGGTCATGAAGAACGACGTCATGTCGTCGTCCCATTGCGCGCTGAATGCTTCATTTCCGGTATAAAACGAGAAGCAATGAGGGCCCTCGATACGCTCGACGCCATGCTTCCGGCATACTTGGTCGAGCATGCCTCCGGTGCCGCAATCCGCATAGCCGACGAAGATACGTGAAATGCCTTCGGCCTTTGCTCGGACAATCGCTCGGTCAACCGAAGGAGCAATCTTGTCCGGGTAGTGGTGATAGATGGCCGGCAGGCACTTCAACTCGATATGTCGAAGGCCGAATTGCTCTTGGATGGCAAGTATTTCGCGCGCAATCATCCCGCAGGCGATGACACGCACTGTCTCTATTGATTTCATTGACTTTTGCCGAAGAGTCATGGAACTGATGATGCTCCATCGCGTTATCTGGGCGTTGGATTTAATTCTAGCAGAACGGGAGACACAGTCTATGAAACTATCACGTATCGTTCCGATTGCCGCCGTACTTGCTGTCGTGGCTCTCGCCGGTTGCGCAAATACCATCCGCGGTATGGGCGCCGATGCGGCTAATACTGTGAATGCAACGGAGAGCGCAGGTCGCAAAGTCGCCAAGGCCGCGAATTGATCCGTTTTTCCTGGTCGTTACTGACCGGGCTTCCATTTTATTTTTACTTATTCCATTGATGACAAAACGGCCGCCGTTGAAGCGGCCGTTTTACTTGGGTCACGTTTCTAGGCCGAAAGCTGATTGTGCTTGCGCTTCATGTACGACTTAGCGGTTTCGACTGCCACGGCGGCATCGCGGCAGTAAGCGTCCGCTCCGACAGCCTTGCCGAATTCTTCGTTGAGGGGCGCGCCGCCAACGAGAACGACATAGTCGTCGCGAATACCTTTTTCCTTCATCGTATCGATGACAACCTTCATATAGGGCATGGTGGTCGTCAGCAGTGCCGACATGCCGAGAATATCCGGCTGGTGCTCTTCGATGGCAGCGAGGTAATTTTCGACGGGATTGTTAATGCCGAGGTCGATCACATCGAAGCCTGCGCCTTCCATCATCATCCCGACAAGGTTCTTGCCGATGTCGTGAATATCGCCCTTGACTGTTCCGATGACGAGTTTGCCCTGTTTCGGCGCGCCCGTCGCGGCGAGAAGCGGGCGGAGAATGTACATGCCGGCCTTCATTGCGTTGGCCGAGAGGAGGACTTCGGGAACAAACAGGATGCCGTCGCGGAAATCTTCGCCGACGATCCGCATGCCCTCGACGAGCGCTTCGGTCAGCACCTTGTAAGGCACCCATCCGCGTTCGAGCAGAATGTTGGTGCCTTCTTCGATTTCTTCCTTCAACCCGTCGTACAGATCGTCATGCATTTGCTCGACGAGTTCATCGTCCGAAAGCTCCGAAAGAATGATTTCATCATCGGCCATGGGTCTGCTTCCTTTCAAGCGTTATGCACAGGTCCGTAGCACAGAGTGACATGAGATAATATCCGTCCTTTGTGGCTCGCTGGCATTCGTTTAACATATCGGGCAAGTTGCTGAAAACGCATTGCTTAAAAGCGACCTTGTAAATGACGAAAACGACCGGATGTTTGTCCCCGATGCGCCATCATGTGCCGCACACGGAAACGCCCCCGCAGGCATGACGGTTAGGATTTGTCGGATTGATTGAAAGTCTGCGCCTCGCGCGCCTGGAGAAAGATAATGATTGAGGAAACACCCGTCGATGCTCCCGCGGAAACCGAGACTGGCGGCGGACGCCGTGGTCGTGGCGCCACTGGTGGTGCTGCCGCT
Source organism: Phyllobacterium sp. (assembly GCF_037994425.1). Lineage (NCBI taxonomy): Bacteria > Pseudomonadati > Pseudomonadota > Alphaproteobacteria > Hyphomicrobiales > Phyllobacteriaceae > Phyllobacterium > Phyllobacterium sp. The sequence continues at coordinate 12,258 of NZ_JBBNAM010000448.1, read as the reverse complement.
CGCCGCGCGGCACGTTCCGGCGGTGGTCCCGGCAAGTCACTGACCTATATCAACCGCAAGATTCGCACCTACGAAGTGCTTGACGAAGAAGGCCTGGCGCTGATCGAGGCGAATGCCGATACGGTTCTCGAAGAGATCGGTATTGAATTTCGCGACGATGCAGAAGCCTTGGCGCTTTGGAAGGAAGCCGGTGCCGACATCAAGGGCGAACGCGTCCACTTCCCGAAAGGCCTGCCGCGCTCCCTTTTGAAGACGGCTCCATCGATCTATACGCAGCACGCACGCAACCCTGAGCGTTCCGTCCAGATCGGTGGCGACGCGACTGTGTTCGCTCCGGTCTACGGTCCTCCCTTTGTTCGCGACCTTGATGGCAATCGTCGCTATGCGACGATCGAGGATTTCAATAATTTCGTGAAACTGGCCTATATGGCGCCGTCAATCCATCATTCGGGCGGCACGGTCTGCGAACCGGTCGATGTACCGGTCAATAAGCGTCATCTTGATATGATCTATGCTCATATCAAATATTCCGACAAACCGTTCATGGGTTCGGTGACCGCGCCGGAGCGAGCGGAAGACACGATCGCCATGTGCAAGCTGGTGTTCGGCGAGAACTATCTCGATGAGAACACGGTCTTGACCAGCCTGATCAACGCCAATTCGCCGATGGTTTTCGACGAGACGATGCTTGGCGCCTTGAAGGTATATGCGCGCAACAACCAGGCCTGCATCGTCACGCCGTTCATTCTTGCCGGTGCCATGAGCCCGGTCACGGTCGCCGGCACGCTCACCCAGATTCTTGCTGAGGTGCTTGCGGGCGCGGCCTTGACACAGCTCATCCGCCTGGGTGCGCCGGTCATTTTCGGCACGTTCGCCTCGTCCATTTCGATGCAGTCGGGCGCGCCTACCTTTGGCACGCCGGAACCGTCACTGGTATCCTACGGCGCCGCGCAGCTGGCGCGCCGGCTCGGCCTGCCGTTCCGTACGGGCGGCTCGCTTTGTGCCTCCAAGGTTTCGGACGCGCAGGCAGCCTATGAAAGCGCCAATACCCTCAATTCGACCCTGCTTGCCGGAACGAACTTTGTATTGCATTCGGCGGGTTGGCTCGAAGGCGGCCTGGTCTCTTCCTATGAGAAGTTCATGATGGATATCGACCAGCTTGGCATGGCGCAGAAGTTCGCCGCCGGGGTCGATCTTTCGGAGAACGGTCAGGCGATGGACGCAATCCGCCAGGTTGGACCTGGAAGCCACTATCTCGGTTGCGACCACACGCAGGCCAATTTCCAATCGGCATTCTATCGCTCGAACATCGCTGATAACAACTCGTATGAGCAGTGGCTGGCCGAGGGCGAAAAGCGTGCTGACCAGCGCGGCAATGAACTCGCACGGCGCTGGCTCGACGCCTATGAGGGTCCCTATCTCGATCCGGCAATCGATGAATCGCTCAAGGAGTACATCGCCAAGAAGAAGGCCTCGATGCCTGACGCTTTCACTTGAAAGAAGCCCGAGGACGGCCGGGCTAAAGTGGCCAATCTGATCCACAAGGAAGTCTGGGCCTCTGCAATCAAGGGTTCAGGCGGCGAATGACTATTTCGATCGGATTGTTAGGCACTGACCCCGATGCTTGACGAAATCGCCGCCGCGCTGGAACCCCATGGCCTTGTTCCGCGCGGCGGCTTTGTTTTTGGCAGCCTCGACCGGGCACCCGAACTCGCTGACGGCACTCGCGCCCAAAGTATCGTTCTCGTCGGCCATTTCGGTTCATCGATCTGGCCGCATTTCAGCGCTTGGCGACGGCTCCACCCGAACGTCGCGGATCCACTCGATTCCTGGTCGAAGCGGATCCTCAATGCGATAGCCACGCAGTTTGGCGGGAGCGCCGTGTTTCCGTCAGATCGACCATATTTACCGTTCCAGCAATGGGCCATGCGCGCCGAAGGGCTGCGGCCTTCGCCGCTCGGGCTATTGATCCACCCGCAATATGGCCTCTGGCAGGCGTTTCGGGGCGCGCTGATCTTTCCGCAACCCGTCGCATTTGCGCCCCGGCACGAGCGCGGCCATCCGTGTGATACCTGCATGGAGAAGCCATGCCTCAACGCATGCCCTGTCGATGCCTTTGATGGCGAGGTGTATGCGGTCGCACGCTGCCGCGATTACCTTGCTACAGAGCCGGGTGGAACTTGCTTGGATGGAGGGTGCCGTGCGCGCCTCGCGTGCCCGGTCGGACGGCAGTACGGCTACGTCTCAGAGCAGCAGCGCTTTCATATGGCCGCCTTCGCAGGCGACTAAGAATGCTATCTTCAATAAAAATAACGATGCGTTTTCAAAGCGATGACAGCAATTACTGTCCAAAGATATATCGTTGCCTTGATTAAAGATATATCGTTTGTTAGATATGACGTACTGAAGTAATAACTAGGAGAAATTCTCATGCATAATCATTGCAGACAACACCATGGCCATGGCGGCGATCACTGGTCCCGAATGGATAGGATGGCGGGTTCGCAGGAAGGTGGCGGACGGTTCGGCGGTCGCGGTCGCGGTGGTCCGTTCGGACGGCATCGCGGAGGACCGTTTGGCGGTCGCGGTCCGCGCATGTTCGATCCGGGTGCCCTGCGCCTCGTCGTCCTTGGCCTCATCGCGGAAGAGCCGCGTCACGGCTATGACGTTATCAAGGCGCTCGAGGCGCGCTTCCAGGGCGCTTACAGCCCCAGTCCAGGCGCGATCTATCCGATGCTGCAGATGATGGAGGAGGCCGATCTCGTTACCTCCACCACCAACGGCAACAAGCGGCTTTACACGATCACGGAGCAGGGGCTTGCCTATCTCGAAGAAAACCGCGTGGAACTCGACAAGATCAACGCGCAGCTTGACGACGCTTCGGGCGAGATACGCGGTGCAGCACTGGGTGAGGAGATGCATGCTTTGCGCTTCGCGCTTCATTCGAAACTGCGCAGTGGTTCGCTGACGGCTGAAAAGGCCGAGCAGTTGCGGGAAATTCTGAAGAAGGTACGTCGCGAGATCGAAGATCTCTAAACATCCGCAATGAACTGAAACAAAAACCGGCAGCCAAGGCTGCCGGTTTTTTTATATCCTTGAGATGCGGTGACTAACCGCGGCGCCCGCGCCGCTCACGCCGGGGCGTATCGTCCGCGTGGGCAGCGAGCTTGTTGCGCATTGGTCCAATGGTCTCGACGATCGTCTCCACTGACGGGCGCGGGCCGCCGACGTGACTGTCCAGCGCCCTGCGCATGGCAGCGAGATGTTCGAACGAGGTTCCGCAGCAGCCGCCAACGATCTTGGCGCCGCCATCGATGGCGAGGCGAGCGTAATCCGCCATCAGATCGGGCGTGCCCGAGTAGAAGATCTCCGAGCCGCGGAATTCAGGAATGCCGCAGTTGCCTTTGATCACAATTGTTGCTGAAGGATCGGCTTCGCTCATATCGAGGAGCGAAGCAAGGATATCGGACGCTCCAACACCGCAATTGGCGCCGACGGCAATCGGCTTGGCACCGAGGCCTTCGGCAACGCCGTGGATTTCCTTTGGCGGCAAACCCATCATGGTCTTTCCGGCTGTATCGAACGATCCGGTATAGACGTAAGGAAGGCCCACCCTGACGGCAGCCTCCGCGGCCGCACGGATTTCACCGGGGGCCGACATGGTCTCGATCCAGGCGACATCGACGCCGCCAGCTTTGAGGCCTTCAAGCTGCTCGGTGAAGGCAGCGACGGCATCGTCTTCGGTGAGTGCACCAAGAGGGACGAGAAGTTCGCCCGTCGGGCCGACGGAGCCGGCGACGATAACCTTGCGGCCGGCATTGTCCGCGACCTCGCGAGCCAGTTCCGCCGCCTTTTTATTGAGTTCGAACACGCGATCCTGCGCGTGATGCAGCTTCAGCCGGTGGCGCGTGCCACCGAAGGAATTGGTAAGAATGATATCGGCGCCAGCATCGACGAAACCCTGGTGCAGGGCGGTGATTTTATCCGGCTGCGCTTCGTTCCAGAGTTCCGGCGCTTCACCCGCTTCAAGGCCCGATGCGAACAGGTTCGTGCCGGTTGCGCCGTCGGCCAGAAGCACGCCCTTTTCGGCGATCAGTTCAGCGAGTGGATTATGAATGGTCATGGGACATTCCTGGAGGATAAACTAGATAACCATATAAGGAAGTCTTTATATGTGGTCAATGCTTCTTTGCGACATTGAAGCCATGAAAGGGGTCGGAAATCTGCAAAGAGACCTTAACTCACCTTCAGGGAGGCAACGTAGGCCGCCACCTCGTGGGCATTGACCTTGGCAACGCGGATCAGCCCATCGAAGTGGCGCTGCATCGTCAGCACGGCTTCGGTCGTATAAAGGACCAGGTACATCTCGCCGACAAAGATCGCGGCGCGGTAGGGGCCAAATACCGTATAGGGAACGGAATAGCGTTCCCGTCCGTCGAACAAATAAAGCCGGAAGGATGGATACAACTCATCGAGCAATGACGCCATGTGCTGCAACTGTTCAACGCGGGCCTTGCGTGGCAGGTCGCTCCAGAGGCTGCATCCCGCGGCGAAATCCTGCAGTGTCTGGTACGGCATGCATACTTCCATGTCCGTACCGGGCTGGCGATTGTAGTCGAGACGAAACGCGGTTTCGCTCATTTGAATGGCGGGGTCGCGATGGACCATGGAGGTCTCGTAGGCGATCACGCTCTGTGTGCGCAGAAGATCGGGAATGCGGGCCGGCACATAGCGTATTTTCGTGCCGGTTGCTTCCGCATGCCATTTTACCAGCAACGTCTGATTGTCAAAACCTTGCTCGATTTCGAGACTGGGCCGTAGTTCGCCGGTAATTCCTTCATCCTGGCTGAGGCCAAGCAGCCAATCGAGCGATACCGAATGACGCTCCGCAATGTTGAGCAAAGTCTCGACGCGTGGCAACCGCGTCGATTGTCCGGAGAGAAGCTGGGAGAGGGCAGAACGGTCTATGCCGACCGATGCAGCGAAGGACGACTGGTTTTCGCCACTACGAGCCAGCAGGCTCTTGATCCGTTCCTGAAAAAGACGTGCAAGGTCGCGCTTATCCACAAAAGCACCCGTTTGTTTATAATTAGCAACAAGTGCGCCATTTGGTGACCAAAATCAACACTTTCTCACGATTGTCGCATTGCTGACAGTTCCTGACAATGAGACCATGAAAATCATGGAATCAGAAAGACATACAGAAATACCCGCATCCCGATCTCAACATCCCCGAAAACATCTCGGCATTGAGTGGCCGACCATTGCGCTTCTCACGGCATGCTATGGAATGTGGTTGTTAGGGGGATATTTTCTCTATCCGAGCCTGCCGATTGTGGCTCTGGCGCTGATGGGGATAGCTGTCGCGTTTCATTCATCCCTGCAGCATGAAGCGCTTCACGGTCATCCGACCCGCAATGGCACAATCAACGAACTCGTCGTTTCGCTGCCGATCGGACTTGTCTTTCCCTATCGCCGCTACAAGCATCTGCACCTCCAGCATCACGCGGATGAACGATTGACCGATCCTTACGACGATCCGGAAAGCTATTACCGCGCCCTTCGCGACTGGGACAGGCTGCCGGGCTTCGTGAAGGTTCTCCTCAATTTCAACAATTCTCTGGTGGGACGCGTTGTCATCGGCCCATTGCTCATGATTGTCGGTTTCGTTATCAGCGATGTGAAGCTGGTGCGGGGCGGCGACAAGAAGACGCAAATGGCCTGGATGTTGCATGGGCTCGGCCTTGTGCCAACGCTTGCCATTGTCTGGTTCGTTTTCGGAATTCCGCTTTGGCTCTACGCCTTGACCTCCGTCTATTTGGGCCTCGCGATCATCTCGATCCGCAGCTATTGCGAGCATCAATGGTCCGAGCGGCCTGACGGTCGCACGGTCATCGTCGAAAAGTCGCCCCTGGCCCTTATCTTCCTTAACAACAACCTGCACTTCGTCCATCATAAGCGCCCGACTGTACCATGGTATGATTTGCCTGAGCTCTATCGCGAGCAGCGCGATGAATGGCAGAGGATGAATGGCGGCTATGTCTTCCGCAACTACTTTGAGATCCTGCGGGCTTACGCCTTCCGCAGGAAGCAGGATGTTGTTCATCCTGTCCTGCGGCGTGAACCGGCGCCCGGGCGCGCTTTCCGGCCGCGGGCGCATGGTATCAGCCTTCAGGGTGGATCGACTGTGCCAATCCCTGCCGAGCCGCCCAAAGAGTAGCGTTGCATGAAGCTTGTCGCGGCTTTGCCGATGTATGACTGGCCGGAATTGCGTTCTGACCTTGAAGCGCAATGGTCGAGGATGCGCGCCATCCTGCGGGCCAACGGCTACGATGCGCCGGAGGAACTCGTCTACCGCAATGCCGATCTTCCGGCGGTTCCTGGCGGCATAAGAGACCAGACAGGCAATGTGATAGCGCCGGACCCGGCAACGCTGCCCCCCGACGAACTCGATCTTCCCACTCTGTGGCGTCACCCGGCGCTTCTGATCACGCAAACCTGCTGGGGGCCGATGGAATTTGGACTTCAATCCCACGTGCATTTTGCCGGGCAGGATGATTATTCGGGTATTGAGGGCGGGGAGGGTGCGCTTTATTCGAGCGCGCTCGTCATGCGTCGCGGCGAGGGGCGAGCGGTCGCTGCCCCAAACGACGGAAAGCCCATCCTCCCGCTGGATTTGCTGCGCGGTAAACGGTTTGCCTTCAACAGCCTCGATTCAATGTCAGGTTATCTGGCGCTGCAACGCGACCTGTTGGCCGAGGGCGAAACATTCGCAATGTTTGACAGTATGGTCGAGACAGGCGGGCACCGCGCCTCGGTCAAGGTGGTCGCGTCGGGCAAGGCAGACATAGCCGCCATCGACTGCAAGTCCTGGGCATGGAGTCAGCGCTTCGATGAGGCGGCAGGCGCCCTTATCGTTGTCGGCTGGACCGGCAGGCGCAGGGGCCTGCCGTTTATTTCAGCCCTGCCGCTACCCACGCATCTTTTCGCCTGAAGGATCGAAAGGTGGCTCGACATTGATGCGGGCCGCACGACGGACACCGAGGATCTCCACCTCGAACAGCGCTTCAGCTTCGCTCGTCGCGAGTTCCGCCGGCACGTAGCCCTGCGCCATGGAATGCTGAACGAAATGGGCATAACCGCCTGAAGTGACCCAGCCAACGACGCGCCAGTCGCCCTGAACCGCGCCCTTGTCGCTGGCATTGGCGACGACTTCACCCGATGCATCAAAGCGCGGTGCGCCGACGCCATGACCGGCCTGAACGGTACCGTAGTCCTTCGAAACCTTCGCCCAGATCGGCTCGTCGCCCATCACGTCGGCGGCACCTTCGCCATGCGGCACGTCGATGATGAACGAGACGCGGCGAAGTTTCGTGCTGGTGCCGGCATCGAACTCGGCCTTCTCCTTCGCGGCCTGTCCCCGACCGATGAAATCGTTCTTGGACAGCTTGATGAAGCGGTCCATCGATCCCTCATAGCCGCCGTAGATCGGGCGCAATTCGCGGAACCACGTCGGAAAATTCTTCTCTAGCCGCATCGAGAGCAGGGCACGCATGCCGAAATCGACGATCCCAAATTCGGCGCCTTCATCCTTGATCGCCTTATAGACAAGCCGCTGATAGGCCGGTTCCATCCAGATCTCGTAACCAAGATCACCCGTATAAGAAATGCGGTTGACCTTGCAAGGCGCGCCGCCCACCGCCATTTCGCGGAAATCCATGAAGCGGAAGGCAGCGCCGGACACGTCTTCGTCGACCAGCCTGGCCAGCAGATCGCGGGATTTCGGGCCGGCAATCGCCAAGCCAACCAACGTCTGGTCGAAGCGGTGAATATGAACGGAGCCGTCCTTTGGCTGCTGCTTCTGGAACCAGCGCATATGGTAACGCTGGGCCGCGGACGAGCCCCAAATAAGGAAACGGTCATCGGCGGCCTTTGCAATGGTGAAATCGCCGATGAGCTTGCCTTCCTCGTTGAGCATCGGCGTAAGGACGAGCCGCCCGGTCATCGGCATGGTATTCGTCATCAAGCGCGACAGGAACCCTTCCGCGCCACTGCCGGTCACTTCGTATTTGGCGAAGTTGGCGATTTCGGTGACGCCGACGCCGGCGCGTGTCGCCCGGACCTCGTTTCCGACATGTTCGAAATCGTTGGAACGATGGTAGGAGACGATGTCGCGCGGTTCGGTGCCCTTTGGAGCAAACCACAGCGGCGTTTCGAGGCCCCAGGAATCGCCCATGACGGCGTTCTGAGAGAGCATCGTGTCATAAAGCGGTGTTGTCTGCTGCGGTCGTCCCGCGGGCAGTTCCTCGTTGGGGAAGCGGATCGAGAAGCGGCGGGAATAATTCTCGCGCACCTTGGCATTCGTATGGCGCAGCGTCGCCCACTCGCCGAAACGCGCAACGTCCATGCCCCAGACATCGAAGCCCGGCTCGCCGTGGACCATCCAGTTGGAAAGCGCAAGTCCGACGCCGCCGCCTTGGCTGAAACCGGCCATGACCGCGCAGGCCGTCCAATAATTGGTAAGGCCGGGCACGGGGCCGACTAGCGGATTGCCATCCGGCGCAAAAGTGAAGGGCCCGTTGATGATTTGCTTGATGCCGGCCTTCTCGACACCTGGAAAATGCTTGAAGCCGACTTCGAGGGAAGGGGCAATGCGGTCAAGATCCGGCGCCAGAAGTTCGTGGCCGAAGTCCCATGGCGTGTTGACGGGCGACCATGGCTTCGCCGCCTTTTCATAGGTACCGAGCAGGATGCCGTTGCGTTCCTGGCGGGTATATATCTCGCCCTTGAAATCCATGACGCCGATGAGTTCGCGTCCGGTGGACTTGTTGAACTCCATCACCTCCGGAACGTCCTCGGTAAGAAGATACATGTGTTCCATGGCGAGGACCGGCAGTTCGAGCCCGACCATGCGGCCGACTTCGCGGGCCCAGAGGCCGCCGCAGTTGACGACGTGTTCCGCCTTCACGGTCCCCTGTTCGGTGACGACGTTCCACGTTCCGTCGCTCTCCTGGGTCAGTTCGACGACGCGATTGCGCAGGGTAATCTCAGCGCCGAGCTTGCGCGCCGCCTTCGCATAGGCGTGCGTGGTGCCTGAAGGGTCGAGATGGCCCTCGACGGGATCCCACATGGCGCCGACGAAATTCGTCTCATCCATGAGCGGGAACATGGCCTTCGCCTCAGACGGCGTGATCAGTTCCGTGTCCATACCGAGATAGCGGCCGCGCGCATGGGCGAGGCGCAGGAAATCCATGCGCTCCGGCGAATCCGCCATCATGACGCCGCCCGTCAGGTGCAGGCCGCACGACTGCCCGGAAAGCTCTTCGATCTCCTTGTAGAGGCTGACCGTATAGGCCTGAAGCTTGGCGACATTCGGATCGCCATTGAGCGTATGGAAACCGCCGGCGGCGTGCCAGGAAGAGCCCGACGTCAGTTCGGAGCGTTCGATCAGCATCACGTCGGTCCAACCCGCGCGCGCAAGATGGTAGAGTACGGAACACCCGACCACACCACCGCCGATGACAACTGCTTTAACGTGCGATTTCATACTCTTATGCCTCGTCTATGGAAAAGTGATTCAATGCGTTGAGACTTGGATTCAAGTCAGAAGTCCGTTGGCGCCCCGCCTTCCGATTTGCGACGTGCAACGAAGGCGTTGATTGCTTCTTCAACCGCTGGATCAATCTCCGGCTTCTGGTAGGTGGCGAGGCGCTCCTTCCAGACACGGTTCGCCCGTTCGATCGCAATCGGCGAGCCAGCTTCCTGCCAGGTCTCATAGTTGCGCCAGTCGGAGATGATCGGCGCATAGAAAGCCGTCTTATAGCGTGATTGCGTGTGGGCCGTGCCGAAGAAATGTCCGCCAGGACCGACATCGCGCATGGCGTCGACGCCGAGCGCATCTTCCGAGAGGTCGAGCGGGGTCAGGAACTCCGCTACCATTTGCAGAAGGTCGAAATCCAGGATCATTTTCTCATAGGAACAGCAGAGGCCGCCTTCGAGCCAGCCGGCGGAATGCAGCATGAAATTGCCGCCGCCCTGAATGGCGCCCCAGAGGGAGAACACCGATTCGTAGGCGGCCTGGGCATCCACGGTGTTGGCCGCGCAGACGTTCGAAGTGCGATAGGGGATGCCGTAGCGGCGGGCGAGCTGGCCGCCGACCAATTGCGCCTTCATGTATTCGGGCGTGCCGAAAGCCGGCGCACCGGATTTCATGTCGACGTTGGAGGTGAAACCGCCATAGCCCACGGGGGTGCCTTTCTTGACCATCTGTGTAAATGAAATGCCAGCGAGCGCCTCCGCGTTCTGCTGCACGAGTGCTCCAGCGATCGTCACGGGCGCCATCGCGCCGGCCAGCGTAAAGGGTGTCACTATGACGATCTGACCATTTCCGGACATCTGGATGATGCCTTCCATCATTGGAACATCAAGCTTGAGCGGGGAATTGGTGTTGATGATCGTGTAGCAGGAGGGCTCGTGTTGGAGCTGTTCGTGGCTGACGCCGCGCGCGAGGCGGGCGATCTCAATGCCGTCCTGATTGCGTTCCTTGCCAAGCGAATAGATGTGGAATGCCTTGTCGCTGAGGGTGGCAAGGTCGCGAATGCATTCGAGGTGCCGCACCGATGGGTGAATATCGATCGGCTCAACGGGATAGCCGCCGGTGGTATTGATGATATTGTGCATCTGGGCGAGCTTGATGAAATTTCGGAAGTCCGCCTGGTTGCCGGAGCGCCTGCCATTGTCAGTATCGGAGCAATTGGGCGCCGACCCCATCTGTGCGAAAATCAGGTTGTTGCCGCCAAAGCGGACATTATGTGCGGGGTTGCGGGCGTGCAGTGTGAATTCGGAAGGCGCGTTTCCGACAAATTCGAGGATCATGTCCTTGTCGAAATGAACGCGCATCGAGCCGGGCCTGACATCCGCGCCGGCCTTTTTCATGATATCGCGCGCGCCGTCATGGAGTACCTCGACGCCGATTTCCTGCAAGACTCGCAGCGACGCTTCATGGATCGATTCCAATTCGTCGTCCGAAACGATCTTGGTCGGCGTGAAGGGAATTTTCAGCTGGCGAAACGGCGGCTGATCGAATGCGCCGCTCTCGATGCTTCGCGGCCGCGCCCGGCCGCCACGTCGGCCATGATCCCGCGGTGAACTATTCGTTTCGATCTCAATTGCAGGTTCGCTCATTGCCCATGCCCTTCGCTTGCACGCTGTACGTGCGCTGTCGCCACTATCGCCAGAGCGCGATTAAGCGTGCGCGGCGTGAGCGACGCTGAGCGCAAAGGAAGCGACATTGGACAGTGGGGAATTGAGGAGGAATAGGCGGTGATTTTTCCGGGCCTCACCCCCTCTGCCATTTCGGGCGAGGAGGGGGTGAACACCCGCAACGAAGCGTAAGGATCGGCTACTCCGCCGCTGCCTTCGACGTGAGGTGGCTGATGGGCGTAACCATAGCCTGAATCAGACTGTTCATGCTGATGACGCCGGTGGGCTTGCCGTTGTCATCCACGATCGTCGCATATTGCTGGTTGGCGTCGGTCATGGTCTTGGCCGCATCTTCGAGGATCGTTCCGCTGCGAACCGTGACGCCACCGGTCATTGCCGGCGCGCCTGCTGCCGTCGCGATCGTATCGACCATGATGACGCGGCCGCGGTTCACCTCTTTGACGAAGTTGGAAATGTATTCGTCCGCCGGCTGCAGCACGATGTCCTGGCCGGTCCCCTGCTGCACGACTTCGCCATCACGCAAGATGGCGATGCGATCGCCGAGGCGGAGCGCCTCATCGAGATCATGGGTGATGAAGACGATGGTCTTGCGGATTTCCTTCTGTAGGTCGAGAAGCACCGACTGCATGTCCATGCGGATGAGTGGATCGAGCGCCGAGAAGGCTTCGTCCATCAGGAGGATCGGTGCGTCGTTGGTCAAGGCGCGGGCGAGACCCACGCGTTGCTGCATGCCGCCCGAAAGCTGGTTCGGATAATGACCCTCGAAGCCCTTGAGACCGACGCGCTCGATCCAGCGACGGGCCTGTTGCTCCTGCTTGTCGCGGGGCAACCCCTGGATTTCGAGACCGTAGACCGTGTTGTCAAGGACGGTGCGGTGCGGCAGCAAGGCAAATTTCTGAAACACCATTGCGGTCTTGTGGCGGCGAAACTCGCGAAGATCGTTCTGGTTCATCTTGCAGACATCGGCGCCATCGATGATCACCTCGCCCGATGTCGGGTCGATGAGCCGGTTGATGTGGCGAATGAGGGTCGACT
>NZ_JBBNAM010000447.1:0-1420 GCF_037994425.1 Phyllobacterium sp. | reverse complement strand
TTTGGGGCGGCGCGTCACGATGACCCGGAACTTCGGCGGCACGACATCCAGCCGTTCAGAGCGGTCCTCGCCAATCAGAACCTTTTCCAGGCCCTCGCAGTCGGCCGGGATTTCCGGCTCGATAACCTCCTCAATGCGTTCGAGGTGAGCGGCAAAGCCCTTGCGCGCACGCGGCGCACGCTTCGGCTTATCCCCGGCCGCGCGGTCGAGTTCGCTCTGGATCGCCGAAAGACCGGTTTCGACCTCCTCGAAAGCAAAGGACACCTGTTCGTCGTTGACGGCCAGGCGCAGCCGCTCGGAACGCTTGCCGTATTGCGTGCGCTGCAAAACTTTCAGGATCGACGTGAGGTTGGCGATCCGCTCGTTGGCGCTCTTCTCGACGGCCTTCAGTCGGGCGACCTCTGCCGCCGCCGCTGCAAGCCGGGTCTCGTTCGCAGCCTGCTCGCGGGCCATCGCGAGGATCATCGCTTTCAGCGTATCGATGTCGTCCGGCAGGTCGGAAGTGGGCAAAACCATGGGAAGCAATTGAGCATAAAAACAGCCGCGTTCCCAACCATTACAGCCGCATGATTCATCTTGCCGCAGGCCGGTTTCAGCCCGTCGACAACGGCCGCCTGACCCTGACCGGGCGGATCTTTTTCCAATCCAAACCGGCCAAAAGAGCCATCAGCTGTGCATGGTCAAGACGCATCCGCGCCGGCGAGACCGCCGGCCAGCAGAAGCTTTGCTCGTCCAGGGTTTTCGAATAGAGACAGACCCCGCTGCCGTCCCACCAGACAATGCGAACACGGTCCGCCCGCTTCGACCGGAACACATAAAGCGAACCATTGAACGGGTCGAGGCCGCCATCCCTCACCAGCGCCATTAAAGACGCTGCGCCCTTGCGGAAGTCGACCGGCTGGCACGACACGTAAACCACCACACCGGAAGCGATCATGCCTTGCGAACCACTCGGAGAATCTTGGCCAGGTGATCGGAATCAACGTCGGCGCCGGCACGCACCACGACATCGCCCACGACGATTTCCACCATGGAACTGCCCACCGCTTCAAAGCGCGTGAACTTGACCGGCTTGCTCGATCCCTCCGTCAATGGGGCAACCGTTCCCGACGAAAGCGCCTTGCGACGCCACGCATAGAGCTGCGACGGGTCCAGTCCCTGAGAGCGCGCAATCGCCGACACATTGGCTCCCGGCGCGAGCGCCTCTGCGACAAGCCGTCCCTTCTCTTCATCCGACCAATAGCGCGGCTTGCGTCGAGACTGCACCGGCTCGGCTGTCAAAATCTCGAATGTTCGATGATGATTCACACTGTCGCTCATATGATTCCCCGCATGATTCATGCAGAGAATGCGCGTTCAGCCGCCTCAAAGATACGTGGGATGCCCTAGCCGCTTACAGCTTATCGGTAACTGCATAAGG
>NZ_JBBNAM010000446.1:0-44065 GCF_037994425.1 Phyllobacterium sp. | reverse complement strand
GCAAGGCCAAGGTCGCCGGCGCTGTTGGGCATGTTTTTCTTCGAGGCGCAACCCGCAATGGCGAGAGACATGAACAGTGCAACGACAACTGGACTGCGTGCGATCATTTCGAACCGGCGCATGGCCTGGACTCCTTAAGAACTGAATTGTTTCGGTGAACAAGCAGTAACCATATTGAGGTTAAGGCCAGTTCAAGAAACAGGGTTAATCCCCTCTTAAAACCAGGATTAACGGCGAATCGAAAGCGTGTTTGCGTACCCTTAATGCAAACAATGCGGCGGAAAAACGACATTCGCGGCGAATGTCAGGCAACACTCCCGCGAATGCACAGATCGAATTTTGATGGGCGGTCCAGCTATTCGAGCAGCGGCGACCAGGCCGGATCGGACGATAGGTTCGGCGTCTGGATCTGGCGTATATTGCGCCCCGTCAGGTCGACGGTCATCAGATGCGGGCTGTTCGAGCCGGGCGGCTGACGGAAGAACATCAGGACACGGCCGTTCGGCGCCCAGGTCGGGCCCTCATCGTGATAGCCGCTCGAAAGAATGCGCTCACCGGAGCCGTCGGTCTTCATCACGCCGATGGAGAACTCACCGCCCGATTGCTTGGTGAAGGCGATGAGATCGCCGCGCGGTGACCAGACCGGCGTCGAATAGGATCCGTCGCCGAAGGAGATTCGCTGTGGATTCGAGCCATCAGCGCCCATCTTGTAGATTTGCGGACGGCCGCCCCGATCAGACTCGAACACCACCTGCGTGCCATCCGGCGAATAGGAAGCGCCTGTGTCGATCGCGGACGTGCTGGTCAGGCGCGTCGTGGTACGGCTGCGCAGATCCATCGTATAGATGTTGGCGCTGCCGTCTTCCTGCAGGAGGCTCATGACGACTTTCTGCCCGTCAGGCGAAAAGCGCGGTGCGATCGTCATCCCGGGGAAATTGCCGACAAGCTCACGCTGGCCCGTTTCAAGCTGCAGCAGGTAAATCTGCGGCTTGCCCCCTTCGAAGGACATGTAGGTGATTTCCTGACGGCTCGGCGAGAAGCGCGGCGTCAGAACGAGGTCCTTGCCATTGGTGAGGTAGCGGGTGTTCGCGCCGTCCTGGTCCATGATGGCGAGACGCTTGACACGCTTTTCCTTGGTACCGGATTCGTCGACATAGACGACACGGGTATCGAAATAGCCGTCTTCACCGGTCAATTCCTTGTAGATCGCATCGGCGATGATATGGGCAACACGACGCCAGCTTTCCGGCGATGTGAAGAACTGCTGACCAATCAATTGCTTGCCTGCGAACGTATCCCACAGGCGGAATTCTGCCTTCAGCCTGCCATCACCCTGTTTGGTGACACGGCCGGTGACGAGAGCCTGGGCATTGATTACTTTCCAGTCCTCGAACCGGGGCGCAGCATCGGGATTGGAAATCTTCTCGATGAAGGCGCCCTTGTCGATCGGGGCGAAAAGGCCGGACCGCTCAAGGTCGGCAGCAATCACGCCGGAAATATTGGTCCCGAGCTGATCACCGGAGAGAAAATCTGTAATCGCGATAGGCATGGGTTCGACCACGCCCTTGGTGATATCGAGTTTGAGCTGCGCGCGCGCTGGAAGCGTCGCTACAGCCAACATTGCGATGATCATCGCGAAAGCGGAAAGAATTGTCCGGGTCGTTCTTAGCATAAGTTCAGGGCCCTCTTTTGGCTGGCCAATTGTCATCTTCAAGTCGTGCCTGGATAGAAAGTCAGTTCGACGTCTTTCCAGGTGTCATATTTGTCCTGCGGCAGATTGAATGGCACTGAGCGCATCACGGCGCGCAAGGCACTACTTTTGATTGCATTCAGAAGGCCGGGTTCGCCACCGCTGCCGCTCACTTCCGGGGTACCTTCGATCTCGCCGCTCGGCGTGAGCTTGAACGAGACGATGATCTTCATATCCGGATATTCCTCGGCGCCGACCGGCTTGTTCCAGTTGCCCTCTATCGCGCTTCGCAGAGCATCCATTTCACTCTGGCTGAGCTTGGAACCACCGGTTGCCTTTTCCGCGCCAAGGGAGGCCCGATCTGACGAACGCTTCGCACCGCCGGCAGAAGGCTTCTGGTTGTTCAGTAACTCTGCAACCTCGTCGGCAATGCCCTTTTCCTTGGAGGGTTTGGCCGCTGTCTGCGTCTGCTTAGGCTTTTCGGGTTCCTTGCGCTCCGGCGTCTTCGCCGTCTGCGCCGGAGGGGTGGGCTTCGATTCCGGCTTGGCCACGTTTTCAGGCAGCTTGAAGGTTTCTTCCTGCGGCGCCGGATCGGGCTTCGCTTCTGTGATCGCCTCAGCCACCGGATCGGGCTTGACCTCCTGCTTGGGCGCAGGCTCCGGCTTTACCTCCGTGGCAGGAACGGGCTCAGGCTTCGGCTCGGGCTTTACCTCAGGCTTGGGTTCAGGCTGCGGTTCCGGCTTGGCAACCGGTGCTTCCGAGGGTTTCGGCGCTTGCGCGGATTCGACGGGCTTCGGTTTGGTTTCAGGTACCGGCTTCGTCTTGGTGTCGACGTCACTGTCGCCGGTATTCTGGGCATCGAGCTGCGTCTGCGGCTTCTCCGTGGGCTTCGGCGCGGCCTTCTCGGCCTTCGGCGCCTTCTTGTCACCCTGCTGGAGCTGGGTGATGGATTCGACGGGAACGATATCGATAGGCATGGACTCGACGTCCGCGACCATTGGGGCGGGCGCAGAAAACGTCAGCAGCCCCCAGCCAAGGATGGCGGCATGAATAACAGCAGAGGATACGACACTGCCCTTCATTTCGCTCAGCTATCCTGCTCCTGTAGACTGACCAGACCAATGTTCTTGAATCCGGCCGAGGAAATGCGCGCCATGACCTTCATGACCGCGCCATAATCAGCAGTCTTGTCACCGCGAACGAAAATTCGCTCGTTATAGCCGGTCTTGGCGATTGCCTGCAGTTTTGGCACAATTTCCTCGATGGGAATTTCCGAGTCCTCGATAAAGATCTGTCCCTGCTGGTTGACCGAAATGGTGATCGGCTTCGTATCAGTATCCAGCGCCTTGGCCTGCGTGTCCGGCAGATCGATCGGCACACCGACCGTCATGAGCGGCGCAGCGACCATGAAGATGATCAGGAGAACCAGCATCACGTCGACCAGCGGCGTGACGTTGATCTCGCTCATCAGCGCCTTGCTGGCCCGTCCACGGCGCCGGCGTCCGCCCGAAGACCCATTGTTTCCCATCGACATGCCCATGGCATCAATCTCGCTAGTTCAAATATCGGTTACTCGGGCGTCACTTTAGGTGCGCGGCAGCTTCTCATCGATTTGCCGCGAGAGTATGGCGGAAAACTCGTCGGCGAACCCCTCCATCCGCGCAGTCAGCTTGCCGGCGTCACTCGACAATTTGTTGTAGGCGATAACGGCAGGAATAGCGGCGACCAGACCGATTGCCGTAGCCAACAGTGCTTCGGCAATACCGGGGGCGACAACGGCGAGACTGGTTGACTTCGAACCGGCAATCGCCATGAACGAGGTCATGATACCGATGACCGTCCCGAAAAGACCGATGAAGGGGCCGGCCGAGCCAATCGTTGCAAGGAATGTCAGGCGCGCGGCGAGATAATCGCTTTCACGGGCGAGGGCGACGTCCATTGCCTTGTCGATACGCATTTGCAGTGCGATCGGCGAGCGGGCGCCCTTCTCGAACGACTTCTTCCATTCGCGCATGGCGGCGATGAAGATGGATCCCATGCCCGTCGTCCGCTTGTCGCCAAGATTGCGGTAGAGTTCTTCGAGTGACTGGCCCGACCAGAAGATCTGTTCGAAACGGTCGAAGGCACGTTTGGCGCGCCCAAATCCGAGGGCCTTGTCGATGATGATGGCCCATGTCCAGATGGACGCACCGAGAAGCCCGATCATCACAAGCTTGACGATAAATCCGGCTTGCCAGAACAGTCCCCAAAGCGAAGTATCCGATGCTTGAACGGCAACCGCTAAATTTTCCATAACCACAACCCTCGAATCCGAAAACCCGGCATGTTGACCGGGGCGCAATCGTCTCTCACTCCAGATGAGCCACGTTTATTGAGACCGGATTTTTCCAGTATCCACACCGCGGCTTCTCACGGTTAATTTTGGTAAAACGAAGGCGTTAACGCAAAACGCCCTGTTTGATGGCCTTATTCATGGTTTGTTATGGTTAAGGATCAGTTATGATTCAGGCCGATCGGCCATTTTAAATTATAAGAACCTACGATTGCGGCTTAAAGAGCTTGATCCATTCTGCGGGAAACCTTCGCGGACGGCCTGCGCCGTTGATAAGCGCTGCCTCCACCCTTGCCGCGATCAAGAGTTCATCACCGCGCTTGATGGACTGGGCCATGCGCACCCTCGCACCCGATATTTCCGCCGTATGCGTTTCCACCGTCAGAACATCGTCGATGCGCGCCGCCGAACGAAAGTCGATCTCCATGCGCCTTACCACCCAGACGATGCTTTCACCGAGCTTGCCGTCGGCAAGTTCCGAGTGGTGCACGCCGAGAAGACGCAGATAGTCGGTGCGTCCCCGTTCGAGAAATTCGAGGTAGCGGGCATGGTAGACGACCCCGGAGAAATCGGTGTCAGCATAGTAAACGCGGGCAAGAAGTCGGTGTCCGATATCGGTCAGTTCACCGGCGAGGTTGCCCGTTAAGGAAAGATCGTTGTTTTCACTCATGGTTCTTTTCTTTTGCCGGTTTGGCGGGCATTTTGTCCAGACCCAGATGGAGGACGTGAAAGAGTTGGCGTTTCGATTGTTTCACGTGCTTTTCGCATTTGCATGCCTGCTTGTCACGGTCGCAACGGCAGCGGCCACCACGTTCACGATGCAGCGCGGCGTCAACCTCGATCCATGGGTAACCTGGCCGCCTCCCGAGCGCTGGAACGATGAAGACATCCTCAGCAACTTCCCGGAATGGCGGCACAGTGCCAGCCTTGAAGATTTACAGGCGATCCGGAAGGCCGGTTTCGACTTCGTGCGCATGCCGGTTGATCCCGCGATCTTCCTTGAAGATGCATCCGAAGCGCGTATCACCAAGCTGATTGCCGGCACGCTCAAAGCGATCAGCATGCTCCACAAGGCCGGCCTCAAGGTCATTGTCGACCTGCATTCCATCCCGAGCGATCAGCGCAAGATCGGCACAAACCAGATTTTGGCCGATCCAGCACTCTTCGCCCGCTATCTCGAGCTCGTGGGCCGCCTTGGTCGTACCCTATCAATCACCGACCCTGCGCTCACGGCCTTTGAACCTTTCAATGAGCCGGTGGTGGACTGCGACCTAGCGGTCTATCCGAAATGGCCTGCATTGCTTCGGCAATTGCACACTGCGGCGCGCAAAGCACTGCCCAACCACACCTTGATCCTGACGGGTGGGTGCTGGGCCAGCGCATACGGTCTGATCCAGATCAACCCGACCGCCGTTGCCGACGACAATGTGATCTGGACCTTCCATTCCTACGAGCCTTACATTCTCACCCATCAGGGCGCCGGATGGACCGGCGACGCCATGGCCTATGTCGAGGGCTTGCCTTACCCGCCCGGTCGCCTTGGCGAGGCCCCCTTCGACGACGTTCTCAAGCAAGCGCGCCATCGCATCGAGACGCAGGCGCCGGAAGACAAGCGGCTGGCCCTGCTGAAAAACCTCGATGAAATGGCCGGTGGTGTCGCAGATGACGCCAAGGCGCTGGCGAGACTGAACGAGCCGTTTGATCAAGCAGACGTTTGGCGCCGGCAGTACAATATCGCGCCGGAACGCATCTACCTCGGCGAGTTCGGCATGATCCGTCAGGAATTTGGCAAGGATTTCCGCATGCCGCCCGAGTGGCGCGCAGCTTACATGAAAGACGTTGTTTCGGCGGCCCACAAGCGTGGCTTCCCCTGGTCTGTCTGGTCCTGGGGCGGTGCCTTCGGCATCACGCTTGCCGACGACAAGCGCGTGTTCGATCCGGTTATTCTCGATTCACTAAAGACCGAATGAGCCTTAGTCGTCGTCTTGAAAAAGGCTGATCTGCTGCTTGATCATCTCGGCAGGCGCGTTGAGACCAAGGTGTTTCCAGGCATTTGCAGTGAGCACACGCCCGCGCGGAGTGCGCTGGATGAAGCCCTGCTGGATGAGATAAGGCTCGATAATGTCCTCGATCGCGTCGCGCGGCTCCGAGAGCCCGGCAGCGATCGTCTCGATGCCCACCGGCCCGCCGCCGAAATTGTGGGCTATCATAGATAGGTAGCGACGATCGAGCTGATCGAGGCCGAGCGCATCCACTTCGAGCCGCAAGAGCGCTGAATCAGCCGTCTCGCGGTCGATCTTGTCCTTGCCGTCCACAATTGCGAAATCGCGTACGCGCCGCAGCAGCCGGCCGGCAATGCGCGGCGTACCTCTTGCTCGCCGGGCGACTTCGAGCGCGCCGTCATCGGTCATGCCGATGCCCATGATCCGCGCGCCGCGGCGTACGATATGTTCAAGCTCCTCGACCGTATAAAAGTTCAACCGGATGGGGATACCGAAGCGATCGCGCAGCGGCGTGGTCAAAAGGCCGAGCCGCGTCGTTGCCGCAACCAGCGTGAACTTGGCAAGGTCGATCTTGACGGAACGCGCCGCCGGTCCCTCGCCGATGATCAGGTCGAGCTGATAATCTTCCATTGCCGGATAGAGAATCTCCTCAACCGCAGGATTGAGGCGATGGATCTCGTCGATGAAAAGGACATCGTTCTCTTCGAGATTGGTAAGGAGCGCCGCAAGATCGCCTGCCTTGGCGATGACCGGGCCGGAGGTCGAGCGAAAGTTGACGCCGAGTTCCTTGGCCATGATCTGCGCGAGCGTGGTCTTGCCGAGGCCGGGCGGCCCCACGAACAGCACGTGGTCTAGCGCTTCGCCGCGAGACTTGGCCGCCTCGATGAAAACCTTCAGATTGGCACGTGCGGCAGCCTGCCCGACGAAGTCGGCAAGGGTTTGCGGCCGCAGCGAGGTATCAAGATCCTCGCCACGTTTGTCGGGTGAAATCAGACGGCTGGCATCGCTCATGCGCCTGTCCTCGCATAACCCGCTTCGTCAGACAATGGCATTAGCGCGACAGCTCCTTGAGGCCGAGCCGGATCAGCTTGGTCGAATCGGCCCCCTCGCCTGCCTCTTTCAACGCGGCGGCAACGGCATTGGCAGCCTGGTCGCGCGAATAACCGAGATTGGTGAGGGCCGAAACTGCATCGGCCACCGGGCGGGGCGCGACGCCTTCGCCGATTTCCTGCTTGAGACCGATCGTACCGCTCGCTTCGCCGGCGAACGCCGGCGCCTTGTTCTTGAGTTCGGTGACGATGCGCTCCGCGACACGCTTGCCGACGCCGGGCGCACGACTGACCATGGCGATGTCGCGCAGGGCAATCGCATTGGCGAGGTCCGACGGCGTCAGCACACCAAGAACACTCAGCGCTACCTTGGCACCGATCCCCTGCACGCTCTGCAGCAGGCGGAACCATTCCTGTTCGAGCGGCGAGGCAAATCCGAACAGCCGGATCATGTCTTCACGCACGTAGGTTTCGATGAAAAGCGTTACCGCCTCGCCCGCCGCCGGCAGGTTGGAAAGCGTTCGCGCCGAGCAGTAGGCGACATAGCCCACCCCATGCACGTCGATGATGACGTGATCCTCGCCGATTTCGTCTACCGTACCCTTTAGTTTGCCGATCATCCGAGCGCCGCCAATTTTTGTTCGATGGCTATGCGCCCGATTGCGCTTTGCCGGTGATGTGCGTGGCAGATGGCGACGGCCAGCGCATCGGCGGCATCGTCTGTATCGAACGTCGCCTTCGGCATCAGCACCTTTACCATCATGTGAATTTGCTGCTTTTCGCCGTGACCCACACCGATCACTGCCTTCTTGACGGCATTCGGGGCATACTCGGCAACCTGTAATCCTGCAAGCGCCGGAACGAGCAGCGCGATGCCGCGCGCTTGTCCGAGCTTGAGAGTCGCCGTCGCGTCCTTGTTCACGAACGTATGCTCCACGGCCGATTCATTCGGCATGAGTTGATGAATTACGGCGGCAAGTCCGTCATGCAACTGGCACAGTCGCGAGGCCAGATCGAGCTTCGCATCGGAAAGGATGGTGCCTGAAGCGACGAAGCGCAACGAATTGCCTAGCGTTTCGATGATGCCCCAGCCGGTCCGCCGGAGACCTGGATCAATACCGATGATTCGAATCGCTTCTTTCATGTCGAGGACCTTACCTATCTGCCGCACATGTTGACAGTAGAAAGGTGAACAAAAGCGAAACGAAACTGTTTATGATTTCCGAAGGTTTGGCTCAACGATGGCCAAAGGCCGTGGCCAGCAGCGTGATCTGGTCCGAGACCGGATTTGCTGAGAAGAGCGGTCGCTCCTCGACGCGTTCATTGTAAATCTCATCATCCATCTGCCGGACACGAGCCTGCAACCGCAACGAACGGTGAACGATATCGCAATATGAAAGCGGGATCTCATCCCAGCCGGCTACGCTTTCCGGTGCCGAATCGGTATCGAGGCGCACCTTGGCCTTTTCCGACAGCACCTGATCGGGCGTCATCTCGCCGCTGCGGGATGCACGTTGTAGCAGCAGCCACGATGCGACCTGCATCAGCCGTGTGGTCAGGCGCATCGACTCGGCGGCATAGAGCGTGGCCGCAATGCGGGAAAGCCGCCTTGCTGCGGCGCGTCCCTCGCCATCGAGATAGGAAGCGGCTTCTTCCACAAGACTCATGCCTTCATCATAAAGGTGATTGAAGCTTTCCGACCGAACCATGCGCTCCGCAAGCCGTATCGTGTTGTCCACGTGGAATTCCTGTTCAGCCATCATATGCCCTGGTACCAATGCGCTGCCGCGAACCGAATCTTGCCAAAGCTGTGCACCCTTACTGAAACAGCAAGCGGGACACCACAACGGTCGACGGGCAGTATTCCCCAGCAACCTGCCTGCATACTCACATCAGCGCAAGTTTATCCTTAATAAAGGGTTAACGGCAGGGTCAGGCCAAAGATATGAACATAAAAAAAGAGCCGCAAAACATGGCGGCTCTCAGGAGTCTAACAGGGAGGCGTCAAACAAAGTGGCCAAACCACTTGGTAAGAATCCAGAAAACTGGATGATCAATTTATAGATTGTAATGCTTAACGACTCGTTAACGCCGACAATAAAGTTGGGCGGAATGCGCGCCCGAAGCTGATGGCGCCGATGGATCCTCAGTCTAGCCCGAGGGATCCACACCTCGCACCGAAGACGACCCTGCCTCACCGCCGCCCGAGATTCTCTGGGGTCCAAACTCATAGCAAGCCGGCGCCGGCGAGACAGACGGCAACCCCGCCCCAGATTCAAAGCAAGCGAATTGCTGGGAGGCGAGAAAGCGAGTAGAATTTTTTGCATTAATTCGACCATAAGGAGCAGGCAATGAGCAGACTGTTTATCCTGTCCGCTGGTGCCATCCTGGCACTGACATCCGTGGCGTCCGCTGCACCAGCCATGCAACCGCTCAAGATCTCTAAGGAATGCAGCCAGTACACCGGCGATACCCCGAGCTTTTGCACCATTACGGAATCGAACTTCGCGGCGATCCCGGCGGGCACCAAAATCTTATATTATGGGCCGGTGACCGGCAGTCCCCTTTTTAGCAGCAGCACGGCGGTCATTGCCGTCGGAAACGGAGACTCGGCGGTCGGGTACTGCGTCGTCTACGACACGGCCAGCCCCCCGCTCGGAACCTGTGCGTTCCATGCCGGCAGCGGGACGCTCGCCGGATTCCAGGCGGTCGTCAAGGTCACGGTCGACGACAAGCAGATCTGGCACGGGGAGGGAGGCTACCTGCTTGGCGCCGCCAAGTGAGAACGAAAGAAATGCTGTTCGCATCTGGCTGTTTTACGTGAATTCCTGCCCTGACTTATAACCATTAGGTGACAGTGGCGGCAGACGGCCGCATCTGTGATCTCCGTTTTTGCAGACCGTGAATCATAAAACCGCCGTCAACGGGATCCCCTTTAGGGGACATTAAAGTGCCTTTGCCCGCTTGCGCAATTCGAACTTCTGGATCTTGCCGGTCGACGTCTTCGGGATCGGTTCGAAAAGTACGTTGCGGGGACATTTGAACTTTGCAAGCAGCGAGCGGCAATGGGCGACAAGCTCGGCTTCGCTGGCCTCGTACCCCGGCTTCAGTTCAACAAAGGCGAGCGGTGTCTCGCCCCATTTATCGTCGGGCCTTGCAACGACCGCACAGGCGCTGACCGCGGGGAACTTGTAAAGCGCATCCTCGACCTCGATGGAAGAAATGTTCTCGCCGCCCGAAATGATGATGTCCTTGGATCGGTCCTTCAACTGAATATAGCCGTCTGGATGCATGACGCCGAGATCGCCCGAATGGAACCAGCCGCCGGCGAAAGCCTCGTCGCTGGCCGGACGGTTCTTGAGGTAGCCCTTCATGACGATGTTGCCACGAAACATGACCTCGCCGATGGTTTCTCCGTCGTGCGGCACCGGCTGCATGGTCTCCGGGTCGAGGATCGCAAGATCGTCTAGCGCCGCATAGCGGACGCCCTGCCGCGCTTTTTTGGCAGTACGCGCCGCCACCTCCAGCGCATCCCATTCGTCCTGCCACTCATTGACCACGGCCGGGCCGTAAGTCTCCGTCAAGCCATAGAGGTGGGTAATGGCAAAGCCGGCCTCGGCCATCCCCGCCAGGATAGATTCCGGCGGCGGGGCAGCTGCGGTGTTGAACGTGACTATTTGGGGAAATGAACGCTTGTCTTCCTCCTTCGCGTGGATCAGCGTCGACATCACAATGGGAGCACCGCAGAGATGGGTGACGCCATAATCGGCGATTGCATCGTACACCTGCTTGGCGCGCACCCAGCGCAGGCAGATATGTGTGCCGAACTGGAGCGCCAGCGTCCAGGGAAAGCACCAGCCGTTGCAGTGGAACATCGGCAGTGTCCAGAGATAGACCGGATAGCGCCCCATGCCCGATGCAATGATATTGCCATAGCCCATCAGCGCGGCGCCGCGATGGTGATAGACGACACCTTTCGGGTTGCCGGTGGTGCCGGATGTATAGTTGAGCGTTATTGCATCCCATTCGTCATCTGGCTTCGACCATGCAAACTCCGGATCGCCAGAAGCCACGAAGGCATCATAATCGATCTCGCCGAACGGGGAGCCCTGCGGATAGGGCGCATCCGCCGGGTACTGGTCATCAACGAAATCGATCACCTTGGGCCTGACCTTGGCGAGTTGCAGCGCCTCGCGGAATACCGCAGCAAATTCAGAATCAACAATGGCGACCTTGGTTTCGGCATGATCAAGCTGGAATGCGATCACCGCAGCATCGAGGCGTGTATTGAGCGAATGCAGCACAGCCTGCGTCATGGGTACGCCGAAATGAGCTTCAAGCATGGGCGGCGTGTTGGAAAGCATGACGCTCACCGTATCACCCTTGCCTATGCCAAGCCGCGAAAGGGCTGAAGCCAGTTGGCGCGCGCGCCGGTAGAATGTGCCGTAATCGGTGCGCTGGTCACCATGAACGATGGCCGGCCGACCAGGATAAACCCGCGCCGCTCTCTCAAGAAAGGAAATCGGCGTCAGCGGCTGATGATTTGCCGCGTTCCGCTCAAGGTCACGATCGAAGATTCCGCCCATCAACGCCTCCCAACGCGACAGCTTCCCGAACTTACGGCTATTGCCGTTGTTCAAGCTACAGCTTTTTTGTGGGTGGAGAAAGAAAACGCTGGGAGGGCGCAATGCATCCCGGGCTAACCGAGAATGCACGGAACACTGGCGTTAGGCGGAGCGCGCGGCTGCCGGCTTCATACCACGGCGACCGGTTTGCCGGCCACCACGGGCTTGGCCTTCTCCGCCTTCTGCACCGGGCGTCCGCCCCAACCGAGGCGCGGCAGCCACTCGAGATAATAGGCGAGCGCGAACTGTGCCATGATGCCACTCGCAATCAGGAGCGTATCGTCAAGAATACCGCCGGGGTTCATCACCTTCACGACCTGCGCCACCATTGCAAGGATCGTGCCCGCGACGAATATAGGCAAGGAATGCTTGCCGAGAATGGCCAAAGGATGATCCACCGAGGTGCGCGCGAGGTTCGAGATCGCCGGGACTGACACGATAACATAGGCAAGGGCAAGGACGTGCGCGAGACGGGTCAGCGACAAGAACGTCTTGTCGAAGCCGGTGACGACCATGGGCAGGCCAAGCGAGGTATCGATACCCCAGAGAGGCCAGCGAACCCAGACCAGCGCAATCAGAATGTAGGCGACCGACAAGCCGAACAGACACTTGTTGAAGGCGATCGTCCCGCCACGGCGCACATGCATGACACCGGCCATGCCGATGACGAACAGGAACTGCCACGACAGGGGGTTAAGGAACCACACGCCATCAGTAGGGTAGTTAGGCGGGGCAATCTGGTAAACGCCCGACACCAGCCATAGGGCCCCTGAGAGCCCGATGAGGAGGGTAAGGCTGAATTGACCGATCGCCAGGAAAACCGGCAGCATCAGCAGCAACACGCCATACATCGACAAAATATTGTTGTAGCCAAGCTGGTGACCCATGGTTGCAAGCCCGATCAGGGCCTTTGCCGGCTGATCCATGAGCGGGCCGATATTGATGAACGACATGAATTCGGGACGCTTAAGATAGAGACCGGCGGCGCAGAAAATAGCGAGCGTCGCGATCGTCGTCAGAATGTGCGTGCTATAGAGAGTTGCCGCCCTGCGCCACGCCTTGAGCGTCATCAGGAAGCGGCTGCCTGGTTCAAACTTCGAGCCATAGGCAAGGCCGACCGCGATGCCCGAAATCAGCACGAAAGCCTCAGCCGAGTCGGAAAACCCGAAGTTCTTATGCGTGAGATTTTCATAAACAGTGCCTGGCACGTGATTGATGAAAATCGTCAACAGCGCCAATGCTCTGAAAACGTCGATACGGGTATCCCGCTGTTTCAGCTGAATGTGTGTCATGGCTTTCCCGTATTCCGTTATGCAAAATTGAATTCACACACACCGTGTAGTGGCGCGATTCGACCATCTGAATGTGGTTGGTAATGTTGACATAGGGCAAAAGTTGCGTTTCGGCCGATCAACTTTCGTTGAAAATTATAACAAACTGACCACTCCGTCATAGGTCAGTTTCAAGCCCATCAGCAGAATCATGGCATACATGAAGGGGTAGAAGACCTCTGGCCGCATGCGCTTCACGATCCAGGCGCCGGCGAAAGTTGCAAGCGGTGCGAGCGGCAAGAGAACCGCAGAAGCCCTGAGATTAGCGGTATCAAATTGGCCGAGCGCGAAATAGGGAACGACCTTCACAGCATTCACGATGGCGAAGAATATGACGCTGGTTCCATTGTAGATTTTCGGATCCTGGCGAAGCGGCAAGGCGTAAACCTGATAGGGCGGACCGCCCGCATGAGCGACAAAACTTGTGAAGCCGGCCAGTGTTGACCACAGCGTCGCGCTTGCCGCGTTGTGCGGTCGCGCCGTCGCCCGCTTCGCCGCACTTGCGAGCACATAGCGGGCGAAAAAGATGATCGCGATGGCCCCGACGATCAGCTTGACCATATCGTCCGTGACGATTGAAGCCGTAAGCCAGCCGATACCAATTCCAAGGAACGCCCCCGGCAACATGAGTTTCAGCGTCTGGTTGTCGCGATAGCCGCGCCATGACCACAGACTCGCGATATCCATGACGATAAGGATCGGCAGCATGATCGCCGCCGCCTGAACAGGCGGCATCACAAGAGCCATCAAAGGCACGCCGACCTGGCCCATTGCGCCACCAAGTCCGCCCTTGGACAGCCCGATCAGGATCGTGGCCGGAATGGCGGCAGCATAGAACCATGGGTTCATCAGAAGGTCGGGCATGTCAGGAAATCCGGCGGATGGGAATGTATTGTCTAACGCCGCGCGCGGCGCTTGAAAAATGATTTTTGGAATTGTGCCCCGATTTGATACACAGAAGCTGAACACACGAAATGGGAGCACCCGCTATTTCAAGGGAGGACTATTCAAACCAGCCGCCATCCTCTATGCCCAAATTCCATCACGAGCACCCGGTCTATGGGGGCGCCCAATTCATTCGAGAACGAAATAGGTTGCAGCCATGAATACCAAAACAACACCCGAACGCTGCCGAATCGTTCTGATCGCACCGCCAGCGGCAAGCGGCGAAGAACTCGTCAGTCGTCTTGGCGCAGCACTTTCTGGCGGTGATGTGGCCTCGGTGCTGCTCCCGCCCTACGATACCGAGGCGACGCAATTCCAGGCGCTTGCGGAGGCAGCGGTTCCGATCATCCAGGAAGCAGGCGTTGCCGCAATCATCGTCGGCAACACGCAGATTGCGGGACGTGTGAAGGCCGACGGCCTCCACATCGAAGGCGCGACCACTGCAATCGCCGATGCGGTTTCCCGCTTTTCCCCGAAGCTGATCGTCGGTACCGGCAACATCAAGAACCGCCATACGGCGCTGGAGATCGGCGAGGCTCAGCCCGACTACGTTCTCTTTGGCAAGATAGGCGCCGACACCAAACCGGAGGCGCATCCGCGCAATGTTGAGCTTGCCGACTGGTGGGCCGCGATGATCGAGATTCCCTGCATCATCCAGGCGGGCAACACGCTTGAAAGCATCCCTGACGCGGTATCGACGGGCGCAGAGTTCATCGCCCTTGGTGCCGCCATATTTGACGCAAACAACCCGGAATCGGCGATCAGGGAAGCGAACAGGCTTCTCGACCAGTACGCGCCGAGATTCGAGGAATGAGATTGATGGGAGCAAGGTCAGCAAACCTTATCCGGGCTGTCGCGGCGCTTGCATTTTGCGGCATGGTCACCGGCGCACTGGCCCAGTCCGCGCAGCCGGAACCGCCCGCGGCGGACGTCGCACAACCTTCCCCTGTCGACCCCAAGCCGGCGCCCCTGCAACAGGAACTGGGTGCACCTGTAACGTCAACCAAGCAGGATCGGCCAAAATCGGAAGGAGATACCAAAACCGACCCGGTCAATCCGACACGGTTCGGTCGGGCTCCAGCCGACGAAGCTTTCGGCGCCTATCAGCGCGGGCTGTACAAGACGGCCTATAACCTTGCCCTACCGCGGGCCGAGGCTGGCGACAGCGCCGCGCAGGTGCTTCTCGCCGAAATCCTGGCGCGCGGCCTTGGTATGCCGGTCAACATGGCCGAATCGGCCAAATGGTACGGTAAGGCCGCCGACCAGGGTGTGCCCGAAGCACAATTCCGCTATGCGGGCATTCTTCTCCAGGGCAAATATGTCCCGAAGGATGCCAAGAAGGCGAAGGCATTGACGAAGGCGGCGGCCGACAAGGGGAATGCGGCGGCCCAGTTCAACTACGGGCAGATCCTCATGCAGGAACATCCTGGAGCCGCTGGCGTCGAAAACGCCTATCCCTGGTTCCAGAAGGCCGCTGACAAGGGCCTTGCCGATGGAGAATATGCGGTGAGCCAGGTCTTCGCCAATGGCACGCCGACGATCCCTCGGGACATGGCCAAGGCGCGTGAATATCTCATAAAGGCAGCAGTCAAAGGTTACGATACGGCACAACTCGACCTCGGAAGCTGGCTGGTCGCCGGACTTGGTGGTCCGCACGAGTACAAGGCAGGCTTCGGCTGGATGCTGCGGGCGGCCACCGGAGGCAATGTGGCGGCGCAGGCCCGGCTTGCCAAGCTCTATCGCGATGGCATCGGCGTCGAGGGCGACTTCATCAAGGCTGCAGCCTGGTACATCGTCGCAAAGCGTGCCGGGCTCAACGATCCCGATCTTGAATCCTTCATGGATGGTCTCGACGATGACCAGAAGAACCAGGCGATCGCCGAAGCCAACAAGCTGCAATGAATGATTCCGTGCGTTGACGGATCGTACATGCCGGTCGTAGCTTCGCTCCATCCGCACAAGCAAGCGATGGGAATTCGAAATGCCCCTGATCAACCGAGCTCATGAAATGCAACAACACGTCGCCGAGTGGCGCCGGCACCTGCATGAAAATCCGGAAATTCTTTACGACGTGCATGAGACCTCGCGATTTGTCGCTGAAAAGCTGCGCACGTTCGGCTGTGACGCGGTCGAGACCGGTATAGGCCAGACGGGTGTTGTCGGCATCATCCGCGGACGCCACGGCGATGGACCAGTGCTGGGATTCCGCGCCGACATGGACGCGCTCCCGATCGCCGAGGAGAGCGGCAAGCCGTGGGCATCAAAGACACCGGGCAAGATGCATGCCTGCGGCCACGACGGTCACACCGCCATGCTGCTTGGCGCCGCGCAGCACCTTGCCGAAACGCGCAATTTCAAGGGCACAATCGCCGTGATCTTCCAGCCGGCCGAAGAAGGTGGCGCTGGTGCCCGTGCGATGATCGAGGATGGCATGATGGACCGTTTCGACATCCGCGAGGTCTATGGCATGCACAATGCGCCGGGGCTCCCCCTCGGCGAATTTGCCACGCGCAAAGGCTCGATCATGGCGGCGACGAACGAGTTCGAGATTACCGTCACAGGGCGCAGCAGCCACGCGGCGAAACCCCAATCGGCGATCGACCCCGTGCTGATCGCCGCCCACATCGTGATCGCGCTGCAATCGATCGTCTCGCGCGAGACCGATCCATTGAAGGCACTGGTTGTCTCCGTAACGCAGCTCAATGGCGGCGGCGATGCCACCAATGTCATCCCCGATCGCGTCAAACTCGGTGGCACGGTGCGCACGCTCGTGCCGGAAATTCGCGAGCTCGCCAAGAAGCGCGTGACCGAGATCGCGGAAGCAACGGCCGCAGTCTTCGGCGGGAAAGCGGATGTGGTCTACCAGGACGGCTATCCGGTAACCTTCAACCACGACCGCGAGACCGAATTCGCAGTCGGCATTGCCGCGTCCATCGTTGGCGCATCGGCCGTCAATAGCGATATGCCGCCGGTCATGGGCGCTGAGGATTTCTCCTACATGCTGGAAAGCCGTCCAGGCGCTTTCGTCTTCATTGGCAATGGCGACACGCCGTACCTGCATAATTCAGCCTACGATTTCAACGACGATGCCATTCCCTATGGCATCAGCTATTGGGTTGCGCTGGCCGAAACCGCGCTGGCCGCCTGAAGGCTGACCAATAAGATAGGACGCATACAGCAGCAGTTTGCGCCCTATCTCTTGCCTATTTCGCGAATTTGTGGTCTTGGAGGCGCCAACATTTGGCCGTGCCGCGGAAATCGGTGCCAAGTTCCAACAACAATCCGGATAGACAAATGAAAATCAACGGGAATGAAATCCGTCCAGGCAACGTGATCGAACACGATGGCGGTCTTTGGGTCGCGGTTAAGACAAATGCCGTGAAGCCCGGCAAGGGCGGCGCCTACAATCAGGTTGAACTCAAGAATCTCATCAACGGCACCAAGTTGAACGAACGCTTCCGCGCGGCCGAGACTGTTGAGAAAGTGCGCCTCGAACAGAAGGATTTCTCGTTCCTCTATGAGCAGGGCGAAGCGCTGGTTTTCATGGACACAGACAGCTACGAACAGCTCGAACTGCAGAAGGATTTCGTTGGCGATCGCGCTGCTTTCCTGCAGGATGGGATGATGGTTACAGTCGAACTTTATGACGAGAAGCCGATCGGTATCTCGCTACCCGATCAGGTCACGCTGGCGATCACCGAAGCCGACCCGGTTGTGAAGGGCCAGACTGCGGCATCGTCTTACAAGCCCGCTCTGCTCGAGAATGGCATTCGCGTTCTCGTTCCGCCCTTCATTTCGTCGGGTGAGCGCATCGTCGTCGACACCAACGAAATCACCTATATCCGCCGCGCTGACTAAGCCGGCCGCGGGAGCCGGTCCGGCCGGCTCTCTTACCTGATTTGACGGAGAAATACCCCGAATGGCGCGTTCAGCGATACTCAATGTGATGGTTCAGGCTGCCATGAAGGCAGGCCGTTCGCTGGCGCGCGATTTCGGCGAAGTACAGAACTTGCAGGTATCGCTCAAGGGTCCTGGCGATTATGTAAGCCAGGCCGACAAGCGCGCCGAGGAGATCGTCTATGCCGAGCTCAGCCGCGCGCGTCCCGATTATAGTTTCCTGATGGAAGAATCCGGCGTTGTCGAGGGCAGCGACGGCCAGCATCGCTGGCTGGTCGATCCGCTCGACGGCACCACCAACTTCCTGCATGGCATTCCTATTTTTGGCGTCTCGATCGCTCTCGAACGTCAGGGGCAGATCGTTGCGGGCGTGATCTTCAACCCGGCCATGGACGAGCTTTATACCGCCGAACGCGGCGGTGGTGCGTTTCTTAACGATCGCCGCCTGCGTGTTGCGGGCCGCACCAAGCTGGTCGACGCCGTCATCGGCACCGGCGTTCCCCATCTTGGCCGTGGCCACCACGGCAATTACCTCGTCGAACTGCGCAATGTCATGGGCGAGGTTTCCGGGGTTCGCCGCATGGGCGCCGCAGCGCTCGATCTCGCCTATGTTGCCGCTGGCCGGCTTGACGGTTTCTGGGAAAGCGGCCTTTCACCCTGGGATATCGGCGCTGGCATCATCCTTGTTCGTGAAGCGGGCGGTTTCGTCACAGATTTCGACGGCGGGCAGGATGTGGTCGAGAGCAATTCGATCGTCGCGGGGAACGAGGCCATCCAGAAGGCGCTGGTCAAGGCATTGAAAAAGCCAATCTAGTGTGAAATTTCTGCGGTCGCGGTCAAATTCGCCTGCTGCTTATTGCTCCTTCCATTTTGCCTACAATTTCGGTTAGGTTCGACGGGACCGATTTGGCCGCGCCGCTGCGCGCGTGTCGGGGCGGCTGGGGAGTTGTGCGCCACATGGTGTACGGATTAGGCGACGCGGAGACGATGCGATGGCAGATTTCAGTTCGACCCGCCAGGGTCGGGATGGTGAAGAATACGATCCTTACCGGCTTTCAAGCCCGAGGTTCGTCCTCTTGTCCATGGCAATATTTCTGGCGATCGTTGCTTTTCTCGCCGCCATCCTGTTTCGCCAGATCTCGGTCTTCTATGCCACAAACCCCGGCCTCAACAGCCTGATCCTCGGCGTTCTTGCCATCGGCATCCTTCTCGCCTTCGGCCAAGTTATCCGGCTCTTTCCCGAAGTACGATGGGTCAACTCCTTTCGCCGGGGCAACAGCGATCCAAACGCGCGTCCCATCATGCTCGCACCGATGCGAGCGCTCATAGGCCGCCGCCAATCGATGGCATTGTCGACAAGCGCCATGCGTTCGATGCTCGATTCGATTGCCTCACGCCTTGATGAGACGCGCGACATATCCCGCTATTTGATCGGCCTCCTCGTCTTCCTCGGCCTGCTTGGTACTTTCTGGGGTCTCCTTGAAACAATCGGTTCCATCGGCCAGACCATCCAGTCACTTGATCCGCGCGCCGGTGACGCCAACAGCGTTCTCGACTCGCTGAAGGCCGGTCTGCAATCACCATTGCGCGGCATGGGGACCGCCTTTTCGTCCTCGCTCTTCGGTCTTTCCGGGTCGCTCATCCTCGGCTTTCTCGACCTGCAGGCCGGCCGGGCACAAAACCGCTTCTATACCGAACTTGAAAACTGGCTCTCCAGCGTCACCGACCTCGGCTCCGACCTTCAAGCGCTCGATGCCGCCAGCAGCGGAACAAGCGACGAACTCCGCGCGTTGGCCGAACGCCTGCAGAACATTCAGGAGAGTGGAGGATCGAGCCAGCGCACGACGGCGGCGCTTGCCAGCCTCGCCGAGGGCATTCAGGGGCTGGTCAAGAATATGCGCTCCGAGCAGCAGATGATGCGAGACTGGGTGGAGAAACAGGCTGACGAACAAAAGAACATCCGCCAGACCTTGTCGAAGCTCGGCGATGCCATAGCCCGCGATAAGGCCAACTGAGCATGGCTCTCGGTCGTAACCGCAAGGCTATCCGCCACGTCGACTACTGGCCGGGCTTCGTCGATGCCCTTTCGACCCTGCTCCTTTCAATCATGTTCCTCTTGTCGGTGTTCGTATTGGCGCAGTTTCTGCTCAGCCAGGAGATCACGGGCAAGGATGCCGTACTCAACCGCCTCAATGCCCAGATCAATGAGCTGACGCAACTTCTGTCGCTCGAACAGGGCAACAAGCAGGATCTCGAAGATACGATCGCGAATCTGCAAGCATCGCTGACCAACGCCCAGAACGAACAATCTCGCCTGCAGTCGCTGCTGTCACAGGGTGCTGGTGCGGGGGCGGCCGCGGAGGGAAAGATCAGCGAGCTCTCCACGGGTCTTGAGAACGAAAAACAGATCAGCGCTCGCGCCCTTTCGCAGGTCGAAATTCTGAACCAGCAGATCGCCGCCTTGCGCAAACAGATTGCCGCGCTCGAAGACGCTCTCAACGCTTCCGAGTCGCGTGACAGGGAATCGAATGCCAAGATCGCCGATCTCGGCAAGCGCCTCAACGTTGCCCTAGCGCAGCGCGTGCAGGAGCTTAATCGCTATCGCTCAGACTTTTTCGGCCGGTTGCGCGAAATCCTTTCCGACCGCGAAAACATCCGTATCGTCGGCGACCGCTTCGTCTTCCAGTCAGAAGTGCTGTTCCCCCTGGGCTCGGCTGTGCTCAACCCCGCCGGTTCGGAGGAGATGAAAAAACTTGCTGTCGCCTTGATCGAATTGCAGAAGGAAATTCCCGACGACATCAACTGGGTTCTGCGCGTTGACGGCCATACCGACAATATTGCGCTTTCGGGATCCGGGCAGTTCAAGGACAATTGGGAGCTTTCGTCGGCTCGCGCCATTTCGGTCGTCAAGTTTCTGATTGCCAATGGGGTACCGGCGAACCGGCTGGTCGCGGCGGGCTTCGGCGAATTCCAGCCGCTTGAACCAGGCGACTCTACCGAGGTTCGTGCG
Source organism: Phyllobacterium sp. (assembly GCF_037994425.1). NCBI lineage: Bacteria > Pseudomonadati > Pseudomonadota > Alphaproteobacteria > Hyphomicrobiales > Phyllobacteriaceae > Phyllobacterium > Phyllobacterium sp. The sequence goes on along the minus strand of NZ_JBBNAM010000446.1, from coordinate 23,183 downwards.
CGCAACCGGCGTATCGAACTGAAGCTGACCGAGCGATAAGGGTTCGTCTATTCCGCAGCGCCCTTGAAGGCATCGGCTCCCGCCTCGAACTGCAGCTTGGCAAGGCCGGCATAGATGCCGTTTTGCTTGACCAGCGTCTGGTGTGTGCCTTCCTCGACGATCTTGCCATCCTCCATGACAAGGATGCGATCAGCCTTGAGCACGGTCGCGAGCCGATGAGCAATAACCAGGGTCGTCCGTCCCTGCATCAAGTGGTCAAGCGCCCTCTGCACCAGCATTTCACTCTCGGCATCAAGGGCTGAGGTGGCCTCGTCTAGGAGCAGGATGGGCGCATCGCGCAGGATCGCTCGGGCAATGGCAATACGCTGCCGCTGCCCGCCGGAAAGTGTCACGCCGCGTTCGCCCACCTGCGTCTCGTAGCCGTGATCAAGGGCCATGATGAAATCATGGGCAAGCGCGGACGTCGCGGCACCCTCGATCTCCTCGTTGCTGGCACCGGGCCGGCCAAAGCCGATATTCTCGCGCACGCTCGTGGCAAAGATGGTCGTATCCTGCGGTACGATGGCGATGCGCGAGCGCAGATCGAGCGGATCGGCGTTGCGCAAATCGACGCCGTCAACTTTGATATTGCCGGATACTGGATCGTAATAGCGCAGCAGCAGCGAAAACACGGTGCTCTTGCCGGCGCCAGACGGGCCGACAATCGCAACAGTTTCGCCGGGCTTGATCTCGAATTCGAGGCCCTTCAATGCGGGCGCATCGGGCCGGCTCGGATAGTTGAACCGCACCCTGTCGAAGACGACGCTGCCGACGGGCGGCTGGGGCAACGCCACGGGATTGGCCGGGGCCGCGATTGTCGGCTGTTCGGCCAGGATTTCCATGAGCCGCTCCGCCGCGCCCGAAGCCTGCGACATTTCTCCCCAAACTTCAGACAGTGCGCCAAGGGCGCCAGCCGCGAACACCGCATAAAGCAGGAACTGCCCGAGCGTGCCCGGAGTCATTGCTCCCGCAAGAACATCACGTGACCCGAACCAGAGCACCGCAACGACGCTCGAGAAAATCATGAAGATGGCAAAGGCCGTGAGTATTGCGCGCGCCATCACCGACGACCGCGCTGCGTCGAAGGCGTCTTCTACCGAAGCCGCAAATCGGCGGGTTGCGAGTTTCTCATTTGTGAAGGCCTGCAGCGTGCGGACGGAGACGATCGATTCACTGGCATAGGCCGTGGCATTCGCCAGTCGGTCCTGCGCCGCGCGCGAGCGACGCCGCACCGAGCGGCCAAAGGCGACAAGTGGTATGATGATCAGGGGGATTGCCGCGATCACGAGGCCCGAAAGCTTGGGGCTGGTAATGACCATCATCACAATGGCGCCGAGGGCAAGGATGACGTTGCGAAGGGCAACCGACGCTGTTGCACCCACGGCCGACTTGATCATCGTCGTATCCGCTGTCAAACGCGAAACGATCTCGCCCGATTGGGTGCTGTCGAAGAAGGCGGGAGAGAGGCGGGTCAGGTGCTCGAAGACGTCGTGGCGCAGATCGGAAACGATACGTTCGCCGAGCGTTATGACGAAATAGTAGCGACCGGCCGAAGCAATGGCCAAAAGCGCGGCAAGCACGACAAGCATGCTGAAATAGGTGTTGATGAAGGCTCCGTTCACGTCGGAAAAGCCGTGATCGATCATGCGGCGGACAGCGAGGGGGAGCGTCAGCGTCGTCACGGCCGCCACGATCAAGGAGACGAGCGCACCAGCGATCATGCCCTTGTAACGGGCCATGTATGGAAAGACGCGGCGCAGCGGCTTCAACGAACGCCGCTTTCTTTCCGCTTCTTCAAGAGCCAGATCGGCCATACTTCCTTGTTTCCTCGTCTCAACCGCAAGCGAATGTTGGAATCGAACCACCAGACGGCCTTGTTATTGCTTAAAGGCTGATGTATAGGCTCGCCAACAGTTTTGGAAGCCCACGGCCCTGTGACGTATGGCTTCATCTCTACCAATCGGCTCCGGACCGGCTCGTCACATCGATGGTGGCTCCAGTTTTGCGCCCTCTAGTTTAGGACAAGAAAGATGAAAGCCAAGATTCATCCCGACTATCACACGATCAAGGTCGTCATGACCGACGGCACTGAATACCTCACTCGCTCGACCTGGGGCAAGGAAGGCGACACGATGAACCTCGACATCGACCCGTCCACCCATCCGGCATGGACCGGCGGTTCGCAGCAGCTGACCGACCGCGGCGGCCGCGTTTCGAAGTTCAAGAGCCGCTTCGCCAACCTCGGCATATAATTTTCCTGCCAGGCAGTTTTTTAAAACGGCCCCGCTCGCGCGGGGCCGTTTTGCTTTTGAGCCATCTGGACCTCGTTATCCTGGTCAGTTTTGCTGCCGGTACGTTCCTCCATCTACGCATACATGCCGGCTAAACACCCAAGGGGAGAACAGGTAGGAACCTCCGAAATGTCGGCAAGCAAATTGACAAGGACTTGATTCGCCAATAGCTTTTTCTAACGCCAAGCCGACTCAAAGGGAGGACTGCCCGATGACCGACGTAACTTCAGGTGTTAAAACGGCATCGGCAACGCCGGTCGAGCCAAGTCTTCACAGGGTCATGGGACCCTGGCTTCTTCTTCTCTTTATCGTCGGTGACATCCTCGGAACCGGCATTTATGCGCTGACCGGCCAGGTGGCAAAACAGGTAGGCGGGGTAGTCTGGCTTCCCTTTCTTATCGCCTTTGTCGTCGCAGTCGTCACCGCGCTGAGCTACCTTGAACTGGTGACGAAATTTCCAAAGGCGGCGGGCGCTGCACTTTACACCCACAAGGCGTTCGGCATTCATTTCATTACCTTCATCGTTGCGTTCACCGTGATGTGCTCGGGCATCACCTCCGCATCGACGGCCTCACGCGCCTTTGCTGCCAATCTTTCGGGAGCGTTCCAGCTCAATCTCGAAACGGGGATCGGCATCTCGCTTGTTGCCCTCGCCTTCATGGCAATTGTCGCGGCCGTAAACTTTCGCGGCGTCGGCGAAAGCGTGAAGGCCAATGTGGTCCTGACCGTCGTTGAGTTGACCGGCCTTCTCATCATCATTTTCATTGGCCTGATGGCGATTTCCGCAGGTCAGGGTGATGTCTCGCGTGTCACGCAATTTGCTACGGCACCGGATTCCAGCGTATTCTGGTCGGTGATGGCAGCGACCACCCTCGCCTTCTTCGCCATGGTCGGGTTCGAGGACTCCGTCAACATGGCCGAGGAATGCAAGGAGCCAACACGGATTTTCCCAAAGGTTCTGCTCGCTGGCCTTCTTATCACTGGCACGATCTACGTCCTCGTATCAATATCGGCAATCACACTCGTTCCGCCCGCCGAACTCGGCGAAGGCGAGACTCCGCTTCTCAAAGTGGTGCAGGCGGGCGCGCCGAGCTTCCCGCTCTGGATTTTCGGCTTCATCACCATGTTCGCCGTCGCCAACAGCGCCCTGATCAACATGTTGATGGCAAGCCGCCTCGTTTATGGCATGAGCCGCGAACACGTCCTGCCGCCGCTCTTCGGCAAGGTGCATCCGACACGCCGCACGCCCTATCTCGCGATCGCGTTCACGACGCTGCTGGCATTCGGCCTGATCATGTTTGTCGGCGAGGTGCCTGCGCTTGGGGGGACGACCGCGCTGCTCCTCCTCTTCGTGTTCACCATCGTCAATATCGCGGTCCTCATTCTGCGGCGCGAGACTGTCGACCACGATCATTTCCGCACGCCGACTTTCCTGCCGATCGTCGGGGCAATTTCATGCGCTTTCTTTGCCGGCCCATGGACGGGTCGTGATCCGGTTCAATACAAGATCGCGGGTATACTTGTTGGTGTCGGCGTTGCCTTGTGGATCGTCACGGTCCTCATCAACCGGGCAAGCGGGGTAAAGCCCGAAGAACCCACCATGGAGACCCTTGGCGGCGACGGCCCCATGAACTGATAAAAAATCCCGCCAGCCTTGCAGCTGACGGGATCGCATCATTGCGGAATTGGAATAATCAGGCCGCGCTGAGCTTGGCCAGAACTTCGTCGCTCACCTCGAAATTGGCATAGACGTTCTGAACGTCGTCATCGTCGTCGAGCGTGGATATGAGGCGGAGCACCGACTGAGCTTTCTCTTCATCGACTGGTGCCATGGTCTGCGGCTTCCAGATGGCCTTGACCGACTCAGCTTCGCCAAGCGCGCTTTCAAGCGCCTTTGAAACATCGCCAATATCTTCGAACGCGCACAGGATGACATGCCCGTCCTCGTCGCTGCCGACATCATCGGCGCCAGCCTCGATTGCCGCCTCCATGACCTTGTCGGCGCTTCCTGCCTCCGGCTTGTAGGTGATTTCACCAACGCGGTTGAACATGAAGCCCACCGACCCCGTTTCGCCCATCGCGCCGCCAGCCTTGGTGAAGGCAGCGCGCACATTGGAAGCGGTGCGGTTGCGGTTGTCGGTCAGTGCTTCCACGATCACGGCAACGCCGCCCGGGCCGTAGCCCTCGTAGCGAACTTCCTCGTAGTTATCGCCTTCACCGCCTGCCGCCTTCTTGATCGCGCGTTCGATATTGTCCTTCGGCATCGACTGAGCCCGGGCGTTCTGAACGGCCAGACGCAGGCGCGGATTCATTGTCGGGTCGGGCAGACCCTGCTTTGCGGCGACGGTGATCTCGCGGCCAAGCTTGGAGAAGATTTTCGACCGCACGGCGTCCTGGCGCCCTTTGCGGTGCATGATGTTCTTGAACTGTGAATGGCCTGCCATGGCACCCCTGCGTGCTTTGATATGTTAGCTGATGTTTCACGCCGGAGGCCCTGCAATTTGACGCTGCGGGCTACACCTAGCGGAAGCATGCTGCTGGAATGGCGCCCTTATAGGGAAAATCGTATCGCGCGTCCAGCCACAGCGAAAGCAAACCTTAGAGCGTTTTTACCGTGTCAGCCGTACGTCGGGGAAATTAGCCCGCGAAATGTTCGAACACAGATCAAACCATTCGCAACCACCGCAGGCCTCGCGAGACCCGCCCTTCTTGAACTCCTGTCGCAATTTCCGCAACAGGCCGGCGTCAAGCTCGATTATATCGCCAGTGTTCAGTGGCCGTGCAAGCAATTTGGCCACCGCATCCGCAGCCTTGGCGTCGCGTTCCAAAACGCTGTCCCACAGGCAGTGGGGGTCGGTCTCGCTAAGCAAAGGGGCACAGATATCATCCGGCCCCTCGCCGATCTCTATGTCTTCGCCCGCCGCCAGCCGCTTGATGACCTCGTCATAATTGGCTGTGAAGGCCTCGCTGTAGCCTTTGCCGACATAGGTCAGCATGCACAGGAGGTGGTGCGGGCGAAGCCTGATTGTCAACTCAAGCGAACCATGACCCCTGAGCGGCGCAGTGCCTCGATGATGGCGGCAGCGAGAGCCGATTTGAGGATGCCGCCGACGATGAACGGAGCAACGCCCGACACCCAGGCCGTTTCAAGGCCAAAAAGCTGAACCAGCCAGGATGCGCCGAGCACCAGGCACAGGGCATTGCCGAGAAGCATGACCGCAAAGGATGACCACGGATTACGTGTCAGGCCACGCTCGGCGAGATAGCCGACAAAGGCTGCGACGACCGGGAACGCAAAGAGATAGCCCGCAGTCGGTCCGGCAAAAGGTGCAAGCCCGAATGCCCCGCCAGCCAGCACCGGCATCCCGACCATGGCTTCGACCAGCCAGGCAATAACTGTCAGGCCGCCAAGGCGCCAGCCATAGAGCGCTCCGACCATGGTGACCGCGAAGGTCTGCATGGTCACCGGTACCGGGATCATCGGCACGGATACCCAGGAGCTGACGGCAAGGAAAGCCGTTCCGATCAGGACAGCGAGTGCCTTGTAGACGAGCGGCCGGTTAGCGAGCTTCAGGGGAACGAAAGCTTCAGAGAGAGTCGGGTTCATCAAGTGGACGTCCTTGTGTCAAAATTCTGGGTTGGCGGAAGAAACACATCAACGGCTTTTCTTTCTCCTGCGCCGCGCAAGCATGTTAAGCCCTTCGACGAGAGCCGAGAAGCCCATTGCCGCATAAATGTAACCTTTCGGCACGTGAAAACCGAAACCATCGGCAATGAGAGTCATGCCTATCATCAGAAGGAATCCGAGGGCAAGCATGACGATAGTTGGATTGGCAGCGATGAACCTCGACAAGGGCTCGGCCGCCAGCAGCATGACAGTGACGGCGGCAAGAACGGCGATGACCATAATCGCGATTTCATCGGTCATGCCGACCGCCGTAATGATCGAATCCACCGAAAAAACAAGGTCGAGCAGAAGGATCTGCGTGATCGCTGTGCCCATCGATAACGTAACGGCCTTGCCGATTACATCTTCCTTGGCGTCTTCGTGATCGACGCTATGATGGATTTCCTTTGTCGCCTTCCAGACCAGGAAGAGGCCGCCGGCAATGAGGATGAGGTCGCGCCAGGAGAATCCGTGTCCTAAGACTTCGAACACCGGTTCGGTCAATTGCACGATGATCGAAATCGTAAAGAGCAGAACAAGGCGCAGCACCAGGGCAGCGCTGATGCCGAGCCGCCGGGCTCGCGCCTGCTTTTCCTTCGGCAATTTGTTGGTGAGAATTGAAATGAAAATGAGATTGTCGATCCCGAGGACGACCTCCATCACGACAAGCGTGACAAGGGCGATGAGACCCGCGGGCTGAAAGATGAAATCGAAATGAGAAAGTAGCGCTTCCATGGGGGTCGTTCCTGCGTTGCTGTTGGCCCGGATGGTGCAAATCGAAGACAATAGATGATGGTTCGAAGTCTTTTTAGACGCGCAGGTGGTGACCCTTCGCGCCAAGTTCAAATTATTTCCAGAATGAGGGAATGGTCTCCTCCAAGCGCGGACCGATGCGCAGTGGTGCAATTTTCTCGGCAAGGCCGGTCCGATCCGAAATCTCGACGCCGACGCCGCAGATCGTTGCCTTGCCGCTCGCTGCCTCGAAACGTCCCTTGGGCACCTTGGACAGGAACCGGTTGAGCGGCTCCTCCTTGTCCATGCCGAGCGAGGAATCATAGTCGCCGCACATGCCGGCATCGGACATATAGGCCGTGCCGCCATTAAGGATTTGCGTATCCGCCGTCGGCACATGGGTATGCGTCCCGACGACGAAACTCGCGCGGCCATCGACGAAATGGCCGAAACACTGCTTCTCGCTGGTCGCCTCGGCGTGAAAATCGAAAACGACGGCATCGGCCTGTTCACCAAGCGGACAGGCAGCGAGGATTTCCTCGGCCACGGTAAAGGGATCATGCAGGTCCGGATGCATGAAGACCCGACCCATGATGTTGGCGACAAGGACGCGTGCGCCATTCTTGGCAAGAAAAAGTCCCGACCCCTTGCCGGCCGTTCCGAGCGGGAAGTTTGCAGGGCGCAGGAACCGCTCCTCGCGGGCGGCAAAAACCAGCGCCTCGCGCTGGTCCCAAACATGGTTGCCGGTGGTAACGACGTCCGCGCCGGCATTGATCGTGTCGTGGAAGATTTCCTCGGTGATGCCGAAGCCGCCCGCGGCGTTCTCGCCGTTGACGATAGTGAAATCGAGTTTGAGGTCCGATATCAGACCAGGCAACTGCTCGTAGACAGCAGTTCGCCCTGACCGGCCCACCATGTCACCTAGAAAAAGTAATCTCACGCGCACATCCCAGGTCAGCTGCCATCCTTGGCGAGTCTTGCATCAAAGGGATTTATCCGTCCGATTGAGGCTGCGCAACCCGCTTTCCGTCAGGATGGCCTCCAAGGGCATGTCATGCGGCTCATCGGGCACGATTTCAACCTCCTGGCAATCAAATGCCACGCCGATGAGGCGCGGCTTGAGCCCCTTGTCCTCGAGCCGTGCGATCGCCCGGTCGTAATAGCCGGCGCCGTAGCCGATGCGGTGCCCGCGCGCGTCAAACGCGGCGAGTGGCACTAGCATGAATGTCGGATCCAAGACTGCGGCATCCTCGGGCGGACCAGCCGTACCGAAACCGGTATCGACCATCGGCGCGCCACGCACGAGTTCGCGAAAGAGGATTGTATGCTTGTCTATGATGGCTGGCAGGCAGAGTTTTGCGCCCTGTTCTCGCAGGCCAAAAAGCAGCGGGCGCAGGTCGACTTCGGAGCGGATGGGCCAGAAGCCAGAAACAATGGCGCCGGCATCGAGCTTAAACGAAGCGAGACCGATCTCGGCAATGCGCATCGACCCCTCGATCCGCGCCTCGGTGGTCAGCGCGTCGCGCCGCCCGAGCGCCTCGAGGCGCAGTTTTTTCTTCAGCTCTTTGATGGGGGAGTGATGCGTCACAGCAAGGCTTTGGAAGCTTGAAAAACAAAAGTGGCGTCCACACAACCGATGGAGAAGTCGATCCCGGGAACCTACAAAGTAGGTGGGCGCCGTGTGAAGAGGCCCACGGGCCTCCTCAGGGACAGCTCCCTAAGGGATCATTAAGGCCCCGGGGAATAAGTCTCTCCTGTCGAGAAGCGCAGAGCGCCATGACAAATATAGGACGGCGGACGGAATTGCACCAGTACCGTTGTGGGCTAATTTCAACCTCTTGCCCCGGCGCTGCCGCAATCCTAATCTCGCGGGCTCACGAAAGGGATGATGATGCGCTTTGAAGGCACGGCGGCCTACGTGGCCGAAAAGGATCTGATGATCGCGGTGAATGCCGCAATCGCATTGGAGCGCCCGCTCCTGGTCAAAGGCGAGCCTGGGACCGGCAAGACGGAGCTCGCCCGTCAGATTGCCGCGGCGCTCGGTCTTGAGCTCATCGAGTGGAACGTCAAATCGACGACCAAGGCGCAGCAGGGCCTCTACGAATATGATGCCGTCAGCCGCCTGCGCGATTCCCAGCTTGGCGACGCCCGATTCAATGACATTGCCAACTATATCAAGCCCGGCAAGCTATGGGACGCATTCACTGCGGAGCAAAAGGTGGTGTTGCTTATCGACGAGATCGACAAGGCAGACATCGAATTTCCCAATGACCTTTTGCAGGAACTCGATCGCAACGAGTTCTTCGTCTACGAAACCGGCGAAACCATCCGCGCCGCACATCGGCCGATCGTCGTGATTACGTCCAACAATGAGAAAGAGTTGCCCGACGCTTTCCTGCGGCGCTGTTTCTTCCACTATATCCGCTTTCCGGATGTCGATACTTTGGCGAAGATCGTCGAGGTACACTATCCGGGCATCAAGCAAAATCTGGTGCGCGCCGCCCTTACTCAGTTCTATGAGATTCGCGATGTTCCGGGCCTGAAGAAGAAGCCTTCGACCTCCGAGGCGCTCGACTGGATCAGGCTGCTTGTCGCAGATGACATCGCACCGGAGGATCTGCGGACCGATCCAAAGCATATGCTGCCAAAGCTGCATGGTGCGCTGCTGAAAAACGAACAGGATGTCCATCTGTTCGAACGTTTGGCTTTCATGGCAAGGAGACAGGGATGAGCGTAGAAATTCGCCCATTGGCGAAATCGGACGAAGCTGAATGGCGCCGGCTTTGGACCGGCTATCTCACCTTCTATGAAACCACCGTTCCGGAATCGGTGTATCGAACAACGTTCGACCGACTGACGTCGGGCGAAGCTCATGAGTATAGCGGCTTCATCGCGGAACTTGATGGCAAGCCGGTCGGCCTCACCCATTATCTGTTTCACCGCCATTGCTGGAGCATCGAAAACATCTGCTACCTGCAGGACCTCTTTGCCGACCCGCAAGTACGCGGCAAGGGCATCGGGCGCGCGCTGATCGAAGCGGTACACGCCGAAGCCACGAAAGCCGGCGCGCATTCGGTCTATTGGACGACCAACCAGAACAACACCACCGCGCGCCAACTCTACGACCGCATCGCCAAGGTCACGCCGTTCATCAAATATGTGAAAATGGTCTGATGTTCATTCCCTTCTTCCTCGAGCTCAAGGCAGCGCGTATTCCCGTTTCATTGCTGGAATATCTGACGTTGCTCCAAGGCATGGAAGCGGGGCTCGTCGATTATGATGTCGAGGGTTTCTACTATCTCGCGCGCTCCGCCCTCGTAAAGGACGAGCGCTATATGGACCGATTCGACCAGGTATTCGGCCATGTCTTCAAGGGCATAGAAGCACTTGGCGGCGAAGATGGGATCAACATCGCCAACCTTCCCGAGGATTGGCTGCGCAAGCTCGCCGAAAAGCATCTGACCGACGAGGAGAAGAAACTGGTCGAAGCGCTCGGCGGCTTCGACAAGCTGATGGAAACGCTGCGCCAGCGGCTCGAAGAGCAAAAGGGACGGCATCAAGGCGGCTCGAAATGGATCGGGACAGCCGGCACGTCGCCTTTCGGTGCCTATGGCTACAATCCCGAGGGGGTGCGGACCGGCCAGGACGAGAGCCGCCACCGACGCGCCGTCAAGGTATGGGACAGGCGCGAGTTCAAGAATTTCGACGACAGCGTCGAACTCGGCACGCGTAACATCAAGGTGGCGCTCAAACGTCTCCGGCGCTGGATCCGCGAGGGTGCGGAGGATGAACTCGACCTCTCCGGCACGATCCGATCAACAGCCGAGCACGGCTATCTCGACGTGAGAACGCGGCCTGAACGGCGCAACCATGTGAAACTCCTGATGTTCTTTGACGTCGGCGGCTCCATGGACGAACACATCAGGGTCGCCGAAGAACTGTTCTCGGCCGTGCGCTCCGAATTCAAGCACATGGAGTATTTCTACTTTCACAACTGCCTTTACGAATCCGTGTGGAAGGACAACCGCCGCCGCTATACGCAAAGCATGCCGACCATGGATGTCATCCATAAATATGGCCCCGACTATAAGGTCATCTTCGTTGGCGACGCCGCGATGGCGCCCTATGAAATTTCGCATCCCGGCGGTTCGGTCGAACATTGGAATGAGAAGGCGGGTGCTAACTGGCTGGCTCAAGTGCTCGACCAGTGGAAGAACGCTGTGTGGATCAATCCCACCAAGGAGGCCTACTGGGATTACACGGCGTCCACCGCCATGATCCGCAGTATATTCGCGCATCGCATGTACGCGCTGACCCTGGCGGGTATCGAGGCCGCGACGCGCGAGCTCTCCCGTCGACACTGAGTCCTTCCCGGGGCCGTCCGACGCGAGGCGCGTCTTGACAAACTTAACTCTGAATCATACTAGTCAAGTCATCAGATGACTTTAGGACTTTGCCCTTATGCAGCCAGCGGCGCGCACCAATCTTGCCGAAACGGCGGTCAACAATATCCGGGCCGAAATTACCGCCAGTCGCTGGCGGGTCGGCGACCGCATACCAAACGAGGCAACCCTCGCCGATATGCTTGCTGTCAGCCGCGGCACGGTGCGCGAAGCGGTACGCGTGCTTGTCGCGCAAGGTTTCCTCGAGACCCGTCAGGGATCGGGAACCTATGTCCTTTCCGTTATCGATACGGATGAAAGCCTCTTGCGTATGCGGCGCACCGGCCTGCGCGACCAGGTCGAAACCCGCTGCGCGCTCGAAGTCGAAGCGGCTAGGCTAGCCGCAGCGCGACACACACCGGAAACACTGGTGCATTTGCGGCAACTGCTCGCTGATCGCGGCGAATATGATCCGGTCCATCACGATCGCTATGTTCAGCGCGACCTCGCCTTTCACAAGGCTGTTGTTGCTGCGTCGGGCAATCTCGCCTTTGTCGAAGTCTACGACTTCTTCTCGGTCTCCATCCAGGAAGTCATCAAGGCGACGGTGACGGGCGAGCTCCCTGAGCCCGATATGGCCGCCCATCTTTCGATCGTCGATGCGATCGCCTCGGGCGACCCCGACCTTGCCGCGTCGACAACCCGAGCGTTCATGGCTCCCATTCTTGAAGAAATCGATCGGCTGCTTGCATCATGAATCACATGCCATCCAAATCCCGGGTTGAAGCGATCGTCAGCGAACAACTCATCAATGCGGAAGCCGACAGTGTTCCGCAGCCGCGCCCGCCGGTATTTTCGAGCCGCGCCGTCGCTATTCTCACCGGCCTCAGCCTTGTTCTCATCGCCTTCAATCTCCGCCCCGTGTTTTCAAGCGCCTCGGCGCTGCTGCCGGAGATCATCGCCCAGACCGGCCTGTCCTCTTTTGGAGCGGGTGTCTTGACGACACTCCCTGTCGTTTGCCTTGGCATCTTTGCGCCACTCGCGCCGAAGCTGGCGCAGCGCATCGGCGCGGAACGCACCTTGCTCGGCGTCCTACTCTTCCTCGCACTCGGCACTGCCCTGCGCGGCTTGCAATCACTGCCGTTGCTGTTCATCGGTACAGCACTCGCCGGTGCGTGCATCGCCATCGGCAACGTTCTCCTCCCCGGTCTTGTTAAGCGTGACTTCGCCAGCCGCACGGGCCTCATGACAGGACTCTATACGATGGCCCTTTGCGCCGGCGCCGCCACTGCGGCGGGCTTCACCCTGCCACTGCAACGCATCCTCGGCGGCTCGTGGTCGCTCGCGCTCGGTGCCTGGGCGCTACCGGCGCTATTGGTTGCGGGGATCTGGTTCCCGCACGCCTTCTTCCGAAAAGTCCGCACCAAGCATGCGGGTTTCAGGGTAGATGGGCTTTGGCGCGACAAGCTCGCGTGGCAAGTGACATTATTCATGGGTCTACAGTCTGCCCTGGCATATTGCATCTTCGGGTGGCTGTCGCCGATCCTGCGCGAGCGCGGCATGGATGGGGTAACGGCAGGCCTTGTCGTTTCGGTTTCGGTCATGGTCCAGGTCTTTGCCTGCCTGTTCGTGCCGTCGATCGCCGTGCGCTGCAGGGATCAGCGATTCGTCAACCTCATCCTGATCAGCCTCGCCCTCACCGGGCTTATGGGTTTTCTCTTCGCACCGCTGTCGACCGTCTGGTTCTGGGCGGTGTTGCAAGGTCTTGGCCAAGGCGGTCTCATCGCCATTGCCATGACGATCATCGTCCTGCGCTCACCCGACGCCCATGTCGCATCGCACCTTTCCGGCATGGCGCAATGCGTCGGCTATATGCTCGCCGCCGTCGGACCGCTTCTTGTCGGCTTGATCCACAGCCTCACCGGCAGCTACGCCGCAACTTCGATCCTGTTTGTATCGCTGGGCGTTGGAGTCGCCATTTTCGGCTGGGGAGCAGGTCGCGCCGCGCATGTGAAAGCACGCACTATCGCAATTTAACAATTTCGGCATAGTATGCTACCAAGGTCGGAACCAACCGTGTTCCCCGGCATTTGTTGCGTAGCCGAAGGAGTTGAGTATTGGCGCCACGTGCAAACTGGAAAGGCTATCTGAAAGTTGCGGAGCTCAGTTGCCCCGTGAGCCTTTATACAGCCGCGTCGACATCAGATCGCATCGCTTTCCATACGATCAATCGCGCCACCGGACACCGGGTGATGCGCCAGTTCATCGACAGCGACAGCGGCAAGCCGGTTGAAAAGGACGACCAAGTCAAGGGCTACGAGGTCGGCTCGAACGACTACATCGTCCTCGAACCCGAAGAGGTCGCGGCCGCCATTCCGGAGAGCGACAAGACCCTCAATGTCGAGGCATTCGTCCCCTTTGACCAAATCGACGACCTCTATTTCGACAAACCCTATTACCTGACACCCGGCGACAAACATGGCCAGGAAGCATTTGCTCTTATTCGCGAGGGGCTGAAGGCCAAGAAAGTCGCAGCGTTTGCGCAGACCGTGCTGTTCCGCCGTGTCCGCACGCTGCTCATACGTCCCGATGATGCCGGGCTCCTCGCTACCACGCTGCAGTTCAACTACGCGGTTCGCTCCGTAAAGGAGGCATTCGACGACGTGCCCGACATGAAGATCAAAGGCGAGATGCTTGAACTCGCCAAGCATATTATCGATACGAAGCGCGGCTCGTTCGATCCCTCGAAATATACCGACCGCTACGAATCCGCGCTTGCCGAACTGGTCAAGGCCAAGCTCGAGGGAAAGGCAATCCCCACGCGCAAACCGCAGAAATCGGAGAAGGTTGTCGATCTCATGCAGGCACTGCTTGAAAGCGCTGGCATGATGACAAAGCAGGCCGCGCCGAAGAAGGCGGCAGGCACGAAGACCAAGGCCGAACCCGCAAGGCGAAAAGCAAGCTAGAGCTGGGTCTGACTTATGGTTGCGCTCGAAACCTACCGGAAGAAACGCAATTTCAAGACCACCCCGGAACCCAAGGGCCGCAAGGCCACCAAAACCGGTAACCGTTTCGTCGTCCAGAAGCACGATGCGACACGGCTTCACTATGATTTCCGCCTGGAGATGGATGGCGTTCTGAAGAGCTGGGCCGTTACGCGCGGCCCAAGCCTTGTTCCAGGTGAAAAACGTCTCGCCGTTCATGTCGAGGATCATCCGCTCGAATATGGCGACTTCGAAGGCACCATCCCCAAAGGCGAATATGGCGGTGGTACGGTGATCGTCTGGGATAGCGGTACCTGGACACCGGTTTTTGATCCGCAACGCGGCTATGCGAAAGGTCATCTCGAATTCGAGCTTCACGGCAAGAAACTCTCAGGACGATGGCACCTTGTACGCATGCAGGGCCGCCCGCGTGAAAAGCGCGAGAACTGGCTTTTGATCAAGGGCGAGGACGATGCTGCGCGCACGCCGGGCGATCCGGACATCCTTGAAGAAAAACCGCAATCGGTAAAGACCGGACGTGATATTGGCGATGTGGCCGGCGAGGCACCGGGATGGTCCTCCAAGACAGGCAAGATCGACAAGGACGCGCCGAAACCCAAGCCTTCGAAAAAGGCAGCTACGCCAACAATCGAAATCAGTCTGCCAGACCCGTCGAGCGTCAAGGGTGCCAAGCAGTCCAAGCTTCCCACGTTCGTCGAGCCCGCTTTGGCATCGCTTTCCACGAAGCCCCCATCCGGCGAACGCTGGATCCACGAAATCAAGTTTGACGGCTACCGGCTGCAGGCGCGCATTGAGGCTGGCCGGGTCAAGCTGCTCACCCGCACGGGCCTCGACTGGACGAAGAAGTTCGGCAAGGAAATCATTGCCGCGCTGCAGGACCTTGCGGTTGGCACTGCATTGATCGACGGCGAACTCGTCGTCGAAGCGTCCGCCGGGGCCTCGGATTTTTCCGCCTTGCAGGCCGATCTCAGCAGTGACCGAACCGACCGTTTCATCTTCTACGTTTTCGATCTTCTTCACCTCGACGGTTACGACCTGCAGGCCCTGCCCTTGCTGGAACGCAAAGCAATCCTGCAAAAGCTGGTCGGAGCCAGCACGGGTATGATCCGGTTCAGCGAGCATTTCGAAGGCGATGGGCAGAATATTCTCTCCCATGCCTGCCGTCTCAGCCTTGAAGGCATCGTATCAAAACTGCGTGATGCGCCCTATCGATCGGGCCGCGGCAAGAGCTGGATCAAAGCGAAATGCTCGCACAAGCAGGAATTCGTCATCGCCGGCTATGTGCCCTCCACCACGTCGCGCAAGGCGATCGGCTCGCTGGTGATGGGAGTCTATAATGGCAAGAAGCTTGAACATGTCGGCCGTGTCGGCACCGGCTACAGCACGGCTGTAGCCGAAGATCTCTACCGCCGGCTGGAACGCATCCGCCAGCCCGAAAGCCCCATTGCCACGCGCCTCACCGCCGACGCGGCGCGTCAGGTGCGGTATGTCAAGCCGCAGCTTGTCGCCGACGTCGAGTTCCGCACCTGGACCGCCGACAATAATCTGCGCCATGCCTCATTCCGCGGCTTGCGCGAGGACAAGCCGCCCTTGGAGGTCGTCCGGGAAACGCCGAAGGTGAGTGGCCAGACCAAACCGGAGAGGTCTACCGTGAAACTTACCCATCCCGACCGCATCTACTGGCCCGACCAGGGCGTGACCAAGCAGGGACTGGCGGATTATTACACCGAAGTCTGGCCCTTTATCTCGCCCTTTATTGTCGGGCGGCCGCTCGCGCTGCTGAGGAGCCCGGAAGGAATTGCCGGGCAATCATTTTTCCAGAAGCACGCATGGAAGGGCCTCAACCCGAGCATCGTTCTTGTCAAGGATCCAAAGGACAAGGATGAGGAGCCCCTGATAAGCATCAAGGATCTCGACGGGCTGATCAGCCTCGTGCAAGCAGCGGTACTCGAAATCCACCCCTGGGGCTCGACCGTGAAGGATTGGGAACATCCGGACATGATCATCATGGACCTTGATCCCGGCGACGGCGTTCCTTGGGAACAGGTCATAAAGGCTGCGGAGGAAACGCGCGACCGGCTCGAACAGGCAGGCCTCAAAGCCTTCCTGAAGACCTCCGGCGGCAAGGGTCTCCATGTCGTCTCGCCGGTTAAGCCCAAGGCCGCGTGGCCGGAGGTAAAAGCCTTCACCAAGGCGATTGCCGATTCAATGGCCGCCGACAGTCCAAGCCTTTATGTCTCCACGATCACCAAGGCGAAGCGCACAGGTAAGGTTCTCATCGACTATCTGCGCAACCAGCGTGGCGCCACCGCAGTTGCACCCTATTCGACGCGCGCAAGGGCGGGTGCCGCCGTTTCAATGCCGCTCGAGTGGAACGAACTCACGCCCGGAATTGGCCCGGCCTACTTCACCGTCTTGAATACACCGACCCGCATAGCCTCCTACAAGGCCGATCCGTGGGCGGATTTTCGCGCCGCTGCCGCCCCCATCGAAAAGCCGAAGGCTGCTCGATCGAAGAAAGCCTAGAGCCTGGAGTGTTCCTATAAAAACTAAAGACGCTCAGCGCTTTTTTGTCGGCTTGCTCTCGCCGGCGATACTTTTCCGGAGCGCATCCATGATGTTGATGACGTTGCTGGGAGCCTCTTCCGCCTCCACCGCCTTGGCCTTTGCCGGACGCTTCTTGCCCTTTTTCTTGGCCGCGATGATTTCAAGCAGGCGATCCTGCACGGGATCATCCGCCATGTTCGGATCCCAAGGTTTCGTGCGCTCCTCGATAAGCGTCTGCACCAGTTTCATTAGTTCTGGGTCGGTTTTGCCGGTCGGAATATCGCCGAAATAAGAGTCAGCCTCGCGCACCTCATCACCGTAGCGCAGCGTCCAAAGCACGATGCCGCGACCCCGTGGCTCGAGCATCACCGCCCGCTCGCGGCGGTACATGACGAGACGGGAAATGCCAACTCGCCCTGTCGCCACCATCCCCTCGCGGATGACGGCGAAAGCTTCCTCGCCGACCGGATCGTCGGGCGTAAGGTAGTGAGGCTTGTCATACCAAATCCATTCGATGCTCTCGCGCGGCACGAACATCTCGATGTCGATCGTGCGAGTACTTTCGAGCGCAACGGCATCGATCTCATCGTCCTCGAGCAAGACATATTCATCCTCGCCGCGCTGGTAGCCTTTGACCTGGTCGTCCTCGTCGATGGCCTTGCCGCTGACCGAATCGACATATTGGCTGACGACGCGGTTACCGGTCTTCCGGTTCAGCGTGTGAAACCGCACTTTTTCCTGATCCGTCGTTGCAGGCACCATCGCCACCGGACAGGTCACGAGAGAGAGTTTCAGATACCCTTTCCAGAAAGAACGAGGAGCCATGTCTACCTTTCCTTGAAGTCCCGCACGAATGCTTCAAACCATCGAATAGTTACGATGCAGTTTTATGGCAGTTTCGCCGCCAGCACCTCAAGCTTGTTGATCTGAGGCGGAGTAGCGAAAAGTTCATCCGCTCGCGCCATCAAGGCTGCAGCAACCTTGCCGGTAAGGTGGGCGTCGCGCGCACCTTCATCCGGAAATGCATCAAAGATCGCAAAGCTGCTCTTACCGAGGCGAATACCGAACCAGGCGACGGTTCCAGCTTCTTCGTTGACGAGCGGCAAGGCAGACTTGAGAAAGGCCGCGACCTCTTCCTCCTTGCCCGGTTTTGCTTCGAGCGGCACATAGAGAGCAAGTTTCGCCATGTTCATTCCTCCCTTTATTGCGTTACGCCTCATTCGGCGTTGGAACAGTCTCGCCTCAATCACGTTTCTCGGCAATAGACATGTGGAGACGACGTTGCAGCGCGACTATGAGGATTATGCCAAGGAACTTGGCCTGACATTGGTCGATCCGGCAGATTTTAACCTGATACGCCAGCCGCTGAAGGATGGATTCCGCTACGCGCGTAACGATGGCAAGCCCGTTTCCCCCAAGGATAAAGCCCGTATAATCGCTCTGGTCATTCCACCGGCCTGGACCGAAGTACGTTGCTGCGGCAGCGCCAAAGGCCACATACAGGCTGTCGGGCAGGACATTCTGGGGCGTCGGCAATACATATACCACCCGAAGTGGGAGACAGTGCGCAACAGCATGAAGACAAACCGCCTGCTGGCGTTCGGCAAGGCGCTGCCGCGCATCCGCAAGCGAATCCTCCGGGACATGCGCAGCAAACCGACGTCGGGAAAGCCCCTCGCAGCACTCGCGATCAAGCTGATCGACCAGAAGGCATTTCGGGCGGGCCACGAGAAATATGCCAAGGACGGCGGGCGCGGCATCGCTTCGCTCAAGAGCAGCGACCTCAAGATCGATGGCAATGTCGCAAGTTTCGTCTTCGCGGGAAAGTCCAAGAAAACGAATGAGATAACGATCAAGGATCCATCCGCCGTCAAGCGGCTGCGTACCTTGAAGCGGCGTGGCAGACTATTTCAATACAAGGACGAGAAACGGTGGCGAAAGCTACATGCCGGGAAGCTGAACGAATACTTGCGCGAGATCTCGGGCTCCAAGGTAAGCGCCAAGGACTTCCGGACGTTTCACGGTTCGGCCCGGGCGCTCGCATTCCTTGCAGGCATCGAAGCGCAGAGCGACTCCGCACGCAAGCGTGCCGTCGCCGCAGCCATGCGCCATGTCAGCGAGTTCCTTCGCAACACCCCGGCCGTGACGCGCTCGAGCTATGTGCACCCGCTGGTGATCGAAAGTTTCAATGCCGGCGAACTCGGCAGCGCTCTATTGCGCTCACCCTTTCGGAAAGGTTTGAGTGGCCCCGAGACCGGTTTGATGCGGCTGCTTGAAGGCGCGAACTGATGTCCGATCCCTTGCTGGAACGCGGCTTGAGGAATCTGCGATCGCGAGATGCGATTCCGCATTGCGGTAAGTGGTGCGCGGAAAAGAGGAATTAAATTCGATTTGCCGCCCTTTGGAAAATGCGCTTAGCTGATCCCATGCGAGCGGGAGGCGACCCGCGATCATGGATGTGTTCTCGCCTTGTGATGGGAGCGTGTCATGGCCTTTTTGGATCTCGACCGACGCATATTTACGACGACTGACTGGGAGGTCATGCAGCGCGCGCACAACCGCGCTTCGATCCTGCTTGACCGCTGTCCGAAGACCGATCCGCGCTGCAACGAACTTGCGCGCACGATCATCGCGATGTTCGAAAGCGGCATCCACGATGAGGATGAACTGGCCGCGATGGCGGCAAACCGGGAACTAAATTTTTTAGGAGCCCGTGGATACTTTCAGAAACCCTTCCCAATCGGAAGGATCAACGAAGGCCTGACGCCAAATTCATTTACGGAACACTAGAGCTTCTTCCTTGCTCGACAAGCAGTCGCGCGCCCAATTCCGCGGCGGGGACAGGATATGCAATCGCATAGCCTTGAAGCGTGTCGCAGCCGAGGCGCCGCAACAACTTGGCGTGCTCGTTTGTTTCAACGCCTTCCGCTATCACGCCGATACCAAGCGCTCGCGCTATGCCGACAATCGAGCCGACAAGGCTCCTCTGCTCGTGTGAAATCGTGATGGGCATCACCAGGCGTCCATCGATCTTCAGGCGCTTCGGTTTAAGCTTCAAAAGGCCAATGATTGACGCGTGTCCCGAACCGAAGTCATCAACTTCGATGTCGATCTCCATCTGCTTCAGCAGGGAAATGTTGAGAAGGACCTCGTCCTCGATCTCGTCGAGAAAGATCGTCTCCAGCAGTTCGAACGATATGGCTTGTGGCGGTATCTGCAGGAGGCGCAACTGGTTGATAAGTAACGGATCGGACAATCGGGCAGCCGACGTGTTGACCGCAATGCGAGGTACTTCGATACCCCGTTCCTGCCACGTCCGCCGGTCGCGCAGCACCGCCTCGAGCATGGCAGCGTCGAGGTCAGCCATGAGACCGAGCGTGTTTGTCACCTTTAGGAACGAATCGGGGCCGAGCACGCCGCGCTTGGGGTGCCGCCAGCGCGCCAATGCCTCGATGCCGACGATGTTGCGTTTATCGGCATCGATTTGGATCTGGTAAAAGGGCACAAACTCGCCTCGCTCAAGACCGCGCTTGACATGTTCGGCAATGCGCCGATCTCGCGAAAGCTCGCTTTTCAGATGCGGTGCAAAGAATTCGACCCGGTTTCGGCCAAGCTTCTTGGCGCGGTAGAGCGCGATATCTGATTCGGCCAAGAGACCCGCGGCGTCGCCGTCATTGACCCAGGCGACGCCGATGGAGGCCCCGGTCTGCAGCAATGTCCCCCCGTGGGACACGCCCTGCTTGAGAAGACGCACGATGTGGTCGGCAACGACCTCCAACTCCCGAATCGTCGCGAAATCCGCGAGGAGAATGATGAACTCGTCGCCACCCATGCGCGCGACAAACCCGCCCTCGGGAACAACGGAAGCGATCATCAAGGCGGCCGATTTCAGGACGGCATCGCCTGCCGCATGGCCTGCCGCATCGTTTACCTGCTTGAAGTAATCGAGATCGACAAGGAGCACAGCAAGCCGCTCACGATCGGGGTCATTGGATAATTCCGAAAGACGTCTGTCGAAGAAACGGCGATTGGGAAGACCCGTCAGATAATCATATTCCGCGGCGTACTCGATCTGCGCCGAGCTTGCTTCTAGCGCAAGCGCCCTGGCTTCGGCGATCGCTTTCTGATGCGACAGTTCGCGGGTCAGCATGACGTCGGCCGTCACGTCCCACTCAGCACCCACGAAAGTGCCGCTATCACCGTCGTCGTAGTAGTGTGCCCGCGACCGGATATGGCGAACATCACCGTTCGGCAGGACTACCCTGAAATCGGAGACATAGTCGCTCTTGCGTTCGGCTGCCTCCTCGAAATCCTGTATGGCCCTTGCTCGATCGTCAGGGTGGATCGCATTGATCCAGAGTTCTGAGCTGACCCGTCTTTGCGTCAGGCCGGTGCCGTACAGCCGATGCATTTGTGAATTCCAGATCACCTCGCCGGTCTCGGCATTGTGCTCCCACACGCCGATCTGCGACGCGTCCAGCGCAATTTCGAGACGACGGAGGATGTTCTGGAATTCCTGTTCTGATATTGTCGGCTTCATCTTCTCGTTGCAGCTCCAGCCCTGGCACAACTTATAGCGCGGATCGCAAATTCGTTGGCATCAAAATCGCCCCCATTACTTGAACTCTGATAACCGCCTCTGAATTCGTTCCGTTAGTCGGCCAGATCATCGGCACTTCCAGGTGCATCACCCTGCCTTCGTCGTCGACTGCACGCAAGGACAGCGCAACGGCAATCACGGAAATGCTGCACGCGTCGCGCGACTAATCCAATGCAACTTCTGATATTTAACTTAAATCAATCATGTTCGTATTTATTGCCGATCGCTCATAGTTTGTTCATCTCATCCGGGTGATTCTGCTATCATCGGGGGTATTGGGGACGGCAAACAATGAAATCGACAATCCTGGCAGCGGCCACGGTCACACTTTACTTGTTCGCGAATACTGCATCTGCGGAAGCACTAAAACTCAGAGTTGCAACGGAAGGCGCCTATCCGCCCTTCAACTCCATCGATGCCAATGGCAAGCTCGTTGGGTTCGATGTCGATATCGCCAAGGCCGTGTGCGAGGACATGAAGGCTGAATGTTCCTTTTCTGCGGTTCCCTGGGACGAGATCATCAACGGGCTCGAAAAGAACGATTACGATCTCGTTGTCGCTAGCATGTCCTATACGGATGCCCGGGCGCAGCGAATGGAATTTTCCAGCTCCTATTATCGCTCGCATTCGGCATTTGCGGGAGACCCCAATCGGTTCAAGGACGTGTCGCCCGCCGCTTTGCGGGGCATGCGCATTGCCGCCGGCCGGCAGACGATCCAATCGGAATACCTGGAGAAGGCCTATACCGAGAGTAAGATCGTGCTGACGAAAGATGAGCCCGAGGCACAGAAGCTGCTTCAGGCAGGGGAGGTCGATCTGGTACTGGCAGACTCTATCGACTTGCTCACATTCCTTCAGTCCCCCGATAATTCCAGGTTCGACTACGTTGGCGATCCGGTGACGAACGGCTTCCTCAAGAGCTCCGCGCATATTACCGCGCAGAAGGGTAATATGGAGTTGATCAAGAGGGTCAATGAAGCTCTCGACCATCTTCGGCTGAACGGAACGTATGACCACATCAACAACACGTATTTTCCGTTCAGCATTTACTAGGTGTGATTAGTTGATGGCAGCGCGCAAAAAAGGAATGCAGATTTCGATGGTGACGGCCGGCAGGCTGTTGATCGGATTCGTACTTCTTTACGCAGTGGTTGCCGCCGGTTTTTCCATCGTGTTCCTGCGCAAGATAGAGAACGATGCGCGCTATACACAGGAACAGCAGCTGCCGCTCGTGCTGAGCCAGAACCGCAACGCGATCAAGGTCGAGCGGCTGGCATCGCTGGCGCGCTCGATCTACCTAGCGAAGGACCGTGAACTGGAGCGCCAGCTACAACTGCAAACGCATGTGCTCGCCCAGAGCTTCACGCTCGACGAGAACGATCAGTTGGCGAAGGGGGTCCAGCAGGTCAGCACGCACGTCAAGCAGATCGTGGCGCTTCGAGACCAGGTTCGCAAGATGGATGCAGGCGATGCAAGCCCTGACCCTGCCATCAGGGCGGAGCTGGAGCGACAGGCACTCGAAATCTATCAAAGCGCCATGCGAGTTACGGACCAGCTCAGCCAATCCATCGTGAGCGACGCCGCCGTTCTAGCCTATGGCATGTCCGGCGATATCCAGCGCACTGCGAAGATGATCCAGGTAGCGTGGATCATTATCCTGACGCTACCTGTTCTCATTGCCGTCGGCGCGATCTATGTGGTCGCAAGGCACATCATTCGCCCCATCAACTCGGCGATCGAGGGCCTGCGATCGATCGACCGTCACGAGAAGCGAACGCTAAGATTGCGGCGGCCGCTGTTCCGCGAGCTTTCGACGATCAATGAGGCGATTGAAGCCTATGGTCACGTGTCGCTCGACCTCTTGCGGACCAACTCCATCCTGCAGGCGCTTTCGGAAGAAGACGGCCTGACGACGCTCGC
>NZ_JBBNAM010000445.1:0-5949 GCF_037994425.1 Phyllobacterium sp. | reverse complement strand
ACAAGGCGCACTGGAAGAAATATTAGTCCTGTAGGGCTGGCCGGAGATTCCACCCCGAGACAAGCCGACTACCGCTGAGTAGTTGAGCCTGCTCCGTTGGCTCCGAAATCGATCGAAAGTAATTGAGATCAATCACTCTGGCTCATGGAATATAGAAAACTGCTCGGAGGTATCCCTCGTTGTGCAGGAACTCCAGCAGATCACATAGAGGAATCAACGCTACTAAGAAAAGGGAGTCTCGGAACGCGGTAGACAAAGCCGAGGTGCGGAAGGTGACTTCTGCGTCGAGCTTCATCAATAGCGGGTTCGGCATGAAAAATGGAGTTCGTGCCGCATAGTCGTCATAGGCAGAGCCGAATTTTGATCTGAGATATTCGCTCTCGCGCCGCGCGGCGTAGGCGAACAGAAAAAAGAAAGTCGGCACGAAAGCGGCTGTGATCAATACGGACCCGATCATCAAACTCACGCCCAGTATCGCCAGCATCGACGAAGCGTAAAGCGGGTTCCTGGTTATGGAATAAGGGCCGGTGGTTACTAGGTGTCTGTTCTTGCGTTGGCCGATATACAGCGTTGCCCAGAGACGGCCCAGAACACCTGCGATGACGAGAACGACGCCAATGTTCTCAGATAGTTGGTGCAAAGCTGCTCCTGCGTACAGGGGACGAGTTAGGAACACGACAACAAAAAAGGTCGTCGTAGCGAGCCAAAGCCCGCGGATGCGTTTCTTCTGCAAAAAGGGTTTGTTAGTGCTCGATGCCTCCATTCGGACGTCCCTCCCGATCCATTTTGCGTGGCACTGGTTGGCGCTTTAAATGACTGAAAAAATGGTCCTGTCTCAGCTAGGTTACCGGAGTAAACTCATAGACCGCAGCATTATCCTGCACCTCACGTAGCCCCTTGTAGGATGCGTGCCGCAGTTTACCGTCGTGGGTCCAGGCACGATATTCGATCTCTGCGATGAGGGTGGGCTGCACCCAGGCGAGGTTCTTACGCCTCCCCTCATATTTGACGGGTGGTGTCTTCCGCTTGATCCGGTCCAGCGTCTTTCGAAGGTATTCGGCGCTGCGCTCGTTGAAGCCTGTCCCGACCGAACCGACGTAGACCCAATCATCTCCCTTGCGCGCCGCCAGCAAAAGACTGCCGATGCCCGATCGCGCCACCAGGGAAAGCTCGTAGCCCACGACGATGAAGCTACCTGACTGGGTGCACTTGACCTTGATCCACTCACCGAACCGGCCAGACCGATAGGGGGCGTCTTTGTATTTGGCGATGATGCCTTCGAGACCATGCTCGCAGGCCGCGTCGAAGATATCGCGTCCGTCGCCGTCAATGGTTTCAGACAGACGGATAGCGCCCGTTTCATTTTTTAGGAGTGATTGGAGGAAGTAGCGGCGAGAAGTCAGTTCGAGGCTGCGAATATCGTGGCCGTCGAAGTACAACAGGTCGAATGCGAACATAATGGCGTCGCCGGCCGGCAGCTTCCCTCCCCGACCGCCTAACGAGTTCTGCAGCTTACCGAAGTGGGGCCGCCCTTCCTCGTCGAGAACAACTGCCTCGCCATCCAGAATGGCGGTACCAACGCCGAGACGCTTGGCCGCATCTTCAATGCCAGGAAAGCGATGCGTCCAGTCATGACCGCCGCGGGTAAGTATCCTTACATGGCCATTGTTCAGATGGACGGCGATCCTGTACCCGTCCCATTTTAATTCGTACAGCCAATCCGGCCCGACTGGTGGACGCGACTTTATGAGCGCGAGACACGGCTCGACGCGGTCAGGCATTGGATCGAACGGAAGTCGTGGTTGCGATGGATCGCGTGGCTTTCGTGCACGCGAACGAAGCGGCGTTTCGTCTGCCAGGAGTGGCTTGGAAGGTGGTGACTTTGCCATCCGGAGATTAAATAAGAGAAAGCTTGAAAAGACAATTAACCTGATGTGACGATTGGCACGGGATAGCAAGGTTGAATGGGGCTTGACGCGGCGAGCTCTCAAGGCCACATGTCTTTTCGCTCGGGCGGGAGCGGAAACCAATATCATCGACAACATGCGGCTGTCGGCAACCTCTTCAAGGAGAGGCGCCATGCGCATGGCCTATTATCCGTCCGACTTCATTGGGCACGAGCTTCGATATTCCTGTGAGAAATGCCAACGCAGCGGCTCAACGGCTGCCGCGGACGGCCTCGCCCGCTACGGCAACAAGCCCATGCCGGAACTGCGCTACGACTTCGCCAAGGAGTTTGGCCGCAATCGCGGACACGATGCACCGTTCAACGATAACTGCCAGATAAGGTATGACCATTCTGCCGAGGAGATGCTGGGCATTGAGGTGCCGCCCCGTAAGGCCGATCACGAGAGAACGCTCGGCGAGCTGGCGCAGTACGAGTTTCTGTTTGCGCTATGTCCGGAGTGCAATCGCCGGAAGCCTATCGATCGCTGGGGGATACAGAAGAAGGTTGGGAAGGGATTGACGCTGCGGCAGGTCGCAGGCCTCATGCGATGCAAGTGTGGGTACAAGGGCGCCCTCTTGATGGTGAGGCATTTGTCGCGAGACTGAAGGGAGGTTTAGGAATGTGCGGACGCATCTACATCAAGGCAACTCTCGAGGAGATGCTGCAGAACTTCGCGTTCGCCGACCGCGGTGACGTCGGGAGCCTCAGCAACCAGCTCCCGAGGTATAACGGCGCCCCTTCCCTCTACTTATCCGATCATCATTCGCGACATGGTGCGCGAGCCTGATATCATGGGGCCGGTCTTCGTTTCAGCTCGTTGGGGCCTCCAACCGTCTTGGATGAAGCCGGGAGGCCGACCGCCTCCGATCAACGCACGTCGCGAGGGCATCGCCACCAATGGCCTGTTCAAGTCGGCGTATCGATTACGTCGGTGCCTCGTGCCAATCAACGGCTACTTCGAATGGAAGGACATCTACGGGACGGGCAAGAACAAGCAGCCCTACGCGATTGCCATGGCCGATGACAGCCCTTCGCGCTCGCCGGCATATGGGACACATGGCGTGATCCAACCACCAGCGTCGAGATCCGCAATTTCGCGGCCATTACGTGCCCACCAAACGAGATGATGGCGACAATCCATGACCGAATGCCGTCATCTTGCATCGAGGCGATTACGACCGGTGGCTATCACCGGAGCCAGACCCGGACGACCTCATGAGGCCCCTCCCCGCCGAACTGATGAAGATGTGGCCGGTCGACAGAAAGGTCGGCTCGCCAAGGAACGATACGGCGGACATCATCGACGAGATCGACCCTGATCCCGAACCGACGATGATCTGATCGAGGCCAGGCCAGCGCCTAGTCGCAGACGTTCCTGTATCGCACGACCCGGTGGCCGTGGCGGTATCCGTAGTATCTCTGTGTCCAGCAGCGTTGGGCGTAGCGATATCCAGGGCCGTCATAGTCGTCATCGTACACGTCGCGTGGTGAATAACGATAGTACCGCGGGGCTGGAGGATCATCGTAGTAGCGAGGGCCGGTGCCATACTCAAAGTAGATCTGAGCGAATGCCGGCGACGCTGACAACGTAGTCGCGAACGCCAGCGCAGCGATAGCGAGCTTCTTCATCTCTTATTCCCATTCCGATTTGCGCATACTCGTTAGCAAGGCGGTATCTCATGCCTCGGGTCTTAATACGTCATTAGTGTTGTTCCTGAACATCGGACCTAAGTCCGAGATGGATCGGACTCGGGTCTGGTGGGTTCAGGACCTTTGTCCGACTGGTCAAGCGAGCCCTATCCTGCATAACTTGTGGCGTCCCAAACCCACCGGACGCCGGAATGCTCCGGGCACGCGCCCCTCGCGTGCAAACCCCTCGGCGCATTCCGGAACCCGCCCAGAAACGACTGGCACGGTTGACGCTTAACCATCATGTGCATCAGACCTAGTCCGTGGTGGTGCGGCATATTGAGCGTAAGATACGCGTGTCCCGAAAGCTTAGCGGCTGGGGCGGCACACTAGGGAAGTCTTCGTCCATCCCAGCTCGCGGAGGCTTCCCGCAAATTGCCAGCGTCAGCTGTTCCGATAGTCTACCACCGGCTCATGCGGCATTGACTGACGGCTGGGAGAAAGAGACTCCCAGGAAGATACCTGACGCCATGCGATACGGCAGGAACGAAAAACGCGACCATCTGAAAGATGCAAATCGAAGTCCGCTGGTGGGACTGCAATAGCGCCATCCATATAGACGCGCGCCGCCGTCTGAAAGGTCCTCGACACATCCAGAACGCTGGAACCTCCATTGAGAAGTTTTCGCGCCGGTGAGCGTGCGCCTCCGATGAGTTTTCCTGCCGTCCATAAAACGTCCTGCCTATGCCCCTCCACCGTGTACGCAGGGATCGTAAAAACTGAGTATACGAGCCGGTGATGGCAACCAGAAAAAACCCCGCCGAAGGAAGCGGGGTGGGAGTTAGTGTGACTGGAAAGGGTCTGAACAAGAGTGCTCAAGTCCTGACAAGTAACGCACACTAGTCTGCCGGGGTTCCAGTACGCAAGCGTACCGTCTGGCAGAAAATGATCCCCGCAGTCGCGGTTGCGGGGCAATTGAGCATTGAGGCTTCGCTGGGAGAAAGTTACCCGAAGCCCGACCCTAAACGGAGAAGACGCGCGTTTGGTTCCTGCCTTCGGTAACCCTGCGGCGCTCAGAATTAGCAAAGAAAATGCCCTCCGTCGGGGTATCAGCGCAGAGGGCCAGTTCTGAGAAAGCACCCTCGGGAGGGCGGTCCCGAAAGCACCGTGACATTCTAACCCTAATTTAAAGTGTCGCTAATATTTTCTTGCAGCGCTCGCTCGAAGAGGGTGGGGTTGAGTTGGGGAGGTTATCTCAGGGCGGGCCGAACGCCTATGTTCTCAGTTCCGCCAATTTAAAAAACGCCGCGACAATCCCTCTGTTCCGGTACGTCAGCGAACACACCAAAAAATGGCCCCGCTGAAGGAAAGCGGGGCCAGAATTGGGGGTCATGGAGTGGAGGAATCGAGTCTCGCTCTCACGTTCCTCCGCCTTGACCAACGCAGCGATGTCACCGCCGGTTCCGTAGAGGCTGGCAATTTCTCGTATCGAGATGAGAAGGACCCGCAGTCGCGGATGCGGGGCTAAAGGAGCAATGAAGCTTCGCGGGAGCGGTGGGGTCCGCAAAAGCCAATAGCAAAACCGCTAGCGTCGCGTCCGGTTCCGGTTTGCTAGCGAACCCGTGGTGCTCCACCAGGCACGGAACAAATATCGAAGTTGCTGGTTTAAGTCGCACGGAACGGGTTTCCCCTCTTCGCCGCTCCCGCTTAAACTGCATTTGCCTTAGAGCCCCGCTTAGCCTCCACGCCGGCGGGGTCTCTTTGTTGACTAGCCGCGAAAATCAAAGTTGGATTTGGTGAAAATCGACGGCATCCTACTGGCGTCCAAACTTCTGACCTTGCCCCGCTCTACGCGGGGCTTTTTTTCGGACTTCTGTCCCGACTATCGATCTTCCTTGCCCCGCGCTTGTGCCCATCAGGCAGTTTTTTTCGCGTCCACTACACCGGCGGGATTGCGACCGCATGGCCAAGGATTGAGACCGCCACCAACAGTACGCACATCAACCCGATGAACGCCGTCACACTGAGAGCGATGAAATGTTTCTGATTCATCGTTTGGAGATAGCAAGCCTCATGGCGCCCGCCTAGGGCGGCTACTCGTCACGCACGACTATCCCTGCCCGGCCTTGAGAAGTTGGCGGCCCCTTCCAAGGCCAGATACGACGTGCTCTTGCCTTGAGCGGGAACCGTGAGATCACTTCCTCACGCGACCCGAACCGACCCTGACAGCATTCAGGCTCGGGGCGCCGTAAATGTCGCATCGAGCTCATGTCGTCGAATTCGACGCTCACGCCCCGAGAGTTGCTGGAATTGCTCCTTCTTCGTCTACCCGCTGAATAGCGGGAACAAAGTGTTACGGGCGGGGTTTAAAG
>NZ_JBBNAM010000444.1:0-7504 GCF_037994425.1 Phyllobacterium sp. | reverse complement strand
CTCGCGTGCAATTCGTTTCCATCGAAGAGCTCGACGCCACCAGGCAGTATTCAGCAGAGTTGGGCGTAACGATATCCCGCCCGTCATAGTCGCCGTCGTACACTTAGAGTGGCAAACGGGAGCATTGAGACAGGCAAGCATACCCCTTCCAACTCGACGAGAGCGTCACCGAGCATAGTCTTGCATTCGTCCATTGGGGCAGTGTCACCTATCTTCCTCTGGTCAGACTGAGCCATCGTGGGGGCTCCGACCACATCGTGATACGCCTTCGTGCCGACGCCCTCCTCGCCGCCTACGAAGCCAACAGCGAGTGCTCCGATGAAGATTGAAGCCATGGCCGCTATTGGGTGAGGCACCTGTCACGATGAGCATCGAAGCCCACTCGGAACACGTAGGCCTTTGATCCGTTTTCTCCCCAAAGGAGAGCCGCATGCCGACCCATAGCACCGCCAGCAGCCCTAGCAGATTGAAATGCCAACTGGCCGAGCTGGATGCCATCTGGCCAACCACAGGTGTTCTAAACGAAGAGCAAGAGAGATTGATTGATGCATATCGTTCGGGACAAATCGACGACGAAGAGTTTCAACTGCACCTCGCAAATGATCCGGTGCTGGCCAATTACGTTGAGGAATTGTGCCAAGCTGGAGACGACGCTCCACGAGACCACATGGCGGCGCGATAGGTGCGGCCCGACGCCTAACCCCTCGCGCCGGACCGCCAAGTCAGCGGTGCTGTCCGGGCAGGCTGATCCGCCCAGCGCTAACTTACCGGCGGTCCTACTGGGCACAACATTAGAGGTCTATTAAATAAGACATGTCGGGACTTTGGTCTGACCTATCTGTTCGAGCCTGCAACCCACATCTCGCTAGTGTCTGCCCCTCACAGACACGAACCCCGGCTTCCGCTCGCGTACTATCGATTTAGAGCATCACATATCACCGGATTAGTTACGCTATCTCCGGACGCATTGCACCATGAGAGCGGACTGGAGTTGCTGATTAGCCTGTAGAATCAGGATATCCGGCGATCTCGCCGGCTGATACCTCGGCGCCGCCTACGCGATCGGCCTGCACCTTTCTGAACACGGTCGCCGCGCCTGGACCGACCTCTTCCGCGAGCGAACTTCCCGTTCATTGTTGGGAGCAATTGGGCCCCTGCTGGCCGCAGTGCGCTGCGAACCCACAGCAGCTTCGATCAAACTAGCCGTAGCAATTGTTGACAATGCCTTCGAGCGGCCGCGAAAGCCGCTTGGCGCGCCACTCCCGGGCTGCCTTTCCAAATTATGGTTAACCGAGCGTTACACCCCAAAGTCGGCCTGAACGGGCATGTCGAATAGGTATTGTTTCTGGCGAGCAACGAGAATCAAGCCTGTTTCTAAATAACACACGAGTAGTTCCAAGAAACTGGCCGATGTAGTGCCCATGTAATTTATCCAGGCACGAGGATTATCTACCACTTATACATAATATTACTTGAGACGATGGACTGCACCAAGGACCCAACGCCGAATCCTTCTCGATCCATCGCTTATGGTCGCCGAAACGAATCCTTGCGCTGCGAAACATTGGCTTCCGGAAGCGACAATGAGGCTGCCTTCGTCTGGCGCGTGGGTTTCCGATGTCACTCTCGTCTTGCCGAGCGCCTGCGGCTTCCCAATCAGTCCGAGCTGGCCGACGAGATGCAGAAACAGAAGTGGCATCGTGGGTGGCTTCTGTCTGTTCCACAAATCCCTCCTGCATCATTGACAGCGACAATATATCCGTTATTCTGGATATATGGAATCAAAGAACGCGATTGCGGCACTGGCCGCCCTGGCGCAGACAACGAGGCTCGAAACCTTCCGTCTGCTGGTAAAGGCTGAACCGGACGGCATCCCGGCCGGTGAACTCGCGCGGATGATGGACATCCCGCAGAATACGATGTCCGCGCACCTTGCGACGCTGGCGCGAGCCGGAATCGTAAAAGGCGAAAGACAGAGCCGCTCCATCATTTACAGGGCGGATCTTGAAGGCTTGCGGGAGCTGACCCTGTTCCTGCTGAAAGACTGCTGCGGCGGGAATGCGGAACTGTGCGCTCCACTGATTGCCGACCTCACACCTTGCTGCGTGCCCGGGAGCTCTGAGCCATGCGCGAACTGAGGCTCGAACCCGTTCCCGTTTCCGATGATCTCCGGGCAGCGCTGACGACAGCGGGGCTGCTGGTCGACGATCTGGACGGGTTTGATCGCAGCTACTTTGCGTGCGTAGACAATGATGGTCGCGTAATCGGATATTCCGGCATCGAGACTTGCGAGGACGATGCCGTTCTTCTGCGGTCGATCGTGGTCCTCCCCGCCTACCGGCTGCAGGGGTATGGGCGGCAACTGGTTGAGCTGACGGTGGCGAAGACATCTCCATCGGCAGATATCTACCTCGCTACCACCGATGCGGCTCCGTTCTTCAACCCCATTGGGTTCGTCTCCGTCCAGCGCGACGAGGTGCCATCCCCGATCCTTTCGACCCGCCAGCTATCGGGCCTCTGCCCGGCGTCGGCGACGATCATGAGACTGAACAGACCACCGACCTAACCACGGAACACGACCATGACAGAAAAGACCTACAACGTGCTCTTCCTGTGCACGGGCAATTCCGCACGTTCCATTCTCGCCGAATCCATCCTCAACAAAGAGGGCGTCGGGCGCTTCAAGGCATTCTCCGCAGGCAGCCAGCCAAAGGGCGAAGTCAATCCGCACGCGCTCAAGGAACTGGACGCCCTCGGCTATCCATCTTCGGGCTTCACATCCAAGAGCTGGGATGTCTTCGCGAAACAGGGCGCCCCGGAGATGGATTTCATCTTCACCGTCTGCGACAGCGCCGCCGGGGAAGCCTGCCCCGTCTGGATCGGCCATCCGATGACCGCCCACTGGGGTGTCGAGGATCCTGCGGCGGTTGTCGGCTCGGAAGTCGAGGTCCAGCGCGCCTTCGCGCAGGCTGCCCGCTTCCTCAAGAACCGCATCACCGCCTTCATCAACCGGCCGCTGGCCTCCATCGACCGAATGGCGCTGGAACAGCATGTCCGCCAGATCGGCTCGCTGGAAGGCGCTTCCGTCAAATCCGCAAAGGCCGAATGAGATGTCCACCTTCGAACGATACCTCACCATATGGGTCTTCCTCTGCATCGTCGTCGGCATCGCCCTCGGGCACCTGATGCCCGGCGTGTTTTACGCGATCGGTGCAGCCGAGGTCGCAAAGGTGAACATCCCAGTCGCAGCACTCATCTGGCTGATGGTCATCCCGATGCTGCTCAAGATCGACTTCGGGTCTCTGGCGAAGGTCGGAAGCCACTGGCGTGGGATCGGCGTGACGCTCTTCGTCAACTGGGCGGTAAAGCCATTCTCGATGGCACTGCTGGGCTGGCTTTTCATTGGCTGGCTCTTCCGCCCCATGCTTCCCGCCGACCAGATCGACTCCTATATCGCCGGCCTGATCATTCTGGCGGCCGCGCCCTGCACGGCGATGGTTTTCGTGTGGTCGAACCTCACCAAGGGCGAGCCGCACTTCACCCTGTCGCAGGTCGCGCTCAACGATGCCATCATGATCGTTGCCTTTGCTCCGATCGTCGGACTTCTCCTTGGACTGTCGGCGATCACGGTTCCATGGGACACCCTGACGATCTCGGTCGTCCTCTACATCCTGATCCCGGTCGCCATCGCCCAGGTCGTTCGCAGGCTGCTCACCGCCGACGGGACCACGCGGTCGCTGGCCGCGCTGCTCGCCAGACTTCAACCGCTCTCCCTCATTGCACTGCTCGCCACGCTGATCCTGCTCTTCGGCTTTCAGGGGGAGCAGATCATCGCGCAGCCGACGATCATCGGCCTTCTGGCGGCTCCGATCCTTATCCAGGTCTACTTCAACTCTGGGCTGGCCTACCTCCTGAACCGGATGTCGGGCGAGCAACACTGTGTCGCCGGTCCGTCGGCTCTCATCGGGGCCAGCAATTTCTTCGAACTCGCAGTCGCGGCGGCAATCAGTCTGTTCGGCTTCCAATCCGGCGCGGCTCTCGCGACAGTCGTGGGCGTTCTCATCGAGGTCCCTGTGATGCTGTCGGTCGTATGGATCGTGAACCGCACCAAGGGCTGGTACGAAGCCGCCCCCGCCGTCTCCAAGAACATCGCTACCGAAAGGACATGACAATGGATGTCACCATCTACCACAATCCCGCATGCGGGACTTCGCGCAACACGCTCGAGATGATCCGCAACGCAGGCATCGAGCCGACAGTCATCGAATACCTCAAGACACCGCCATCCCGCGCCGAGCTGGTGCAGATGATCGCCGACGCTGGCCTGACGGTGCGCGAGGCTATTCGCGAGAAGGGAACGCCTTTCGCTGAACTCGGTCTCGACAATCCGGACCTAACCGACCACCAGTTGATCGACGCCATGCTCAAGGATCCGATCCTGATCAACCGTCCGTTCGTCGTCACGCCGCTCGGCACCCGCTTGAGCCGACCGTCCGAGGCCGTTCTCGATATCCTGCCGGACACGCACAAGGGCGCTTTCACCAAGGAAGATGGGGAGAAGGTTCTCGACGAGAAGGGAAAGCGCATTGTCTGAGACATTTCCAGCCCTCGAGGAACGGCATCTGCATCAGCCGGATCTCGATGCGCTTCGCCCGAAGTTCTCGTCACACAAGCCGCGCATCTTGATCCTCTACGGCTCGATACGCGAGGTCTCCTACAGTCGGCTGCTCGCCCACGAGACCCGCCGCCTGTTGGAGCATCTCGGATGCGAGGTTCGGGTTTTCGATCCCAAGGGACTTCCCTTGCCCGACGACGCGCCAGTCAGTCATCCGAAGGTCCAGGAGCTCAGGGAGCTTTCCGAATGGTCGGAGGGGCAGGTCTGGGTCAGCCCTGAGCGTCATGGTGCGATGACGGGCGTGATGAAGTCCCAGATCGACTGGATCCCGCTCGCCGTCGGCTCCGTCCGTCCGACGCAGGGCAAGACGCTTGCGGTGATGCAGGTGTCCGGCGGCAGCCAATCGTTCAACGCCATCGGCCAGCTCCGCATCCTCGGTCGCTGGATGCGGATGATCACCATTCCGAACCAGAGCAGCGTTGCTAAGGCCTTTCAGGAGTTCGACGCCGAAGGACGGATGAAGCCTTCGTCCTACTACGACCGTGTCGTCGACGTATGCGAGGAGCTGGTGAAATTCACGCTGCTAACGCGGGATGCCTCTTCCTACCTGACCGACCGCTACAGCGAGCGCAAGGAAGACGCCGCCAAGCTCGAACAGCGTGTCAAGCTGAGCTCGATCTGATCAGCCGACGGTGACGGGATTTTGCCTCGTCGCCATCGACACGCTGACGAACGCGGCCATGCCGACCGTGCCGAGGGCTGCGGTGGCAAACAGGGACAAGCCGATACCGATCTGCTCCATCGCCATGGCGAATACGAAGGGTGCGGCCGCTGCCATGGCAAGCCGCGCAGCCGCCATCTTGCCTGTGATCGCGCCGTAGCCATCGCTCCCGAACAGATAGAGCGGCAGGCTGCCCTGGGCGATCGAGTTGATCCCGGATCCCAGGCCGACGCAGATCGCGAAAGCGACAGCGCCAGGCAGCCAGCTTCCGCTCAGGCCGAGGATCACGATGCCAGTCACCATGAGCGCCGCCGAGATGACCGCGAGCATGGGCGGCGACAACCGCGTTCCGAAGATCATGTTGATCAGGCGGCTCAGAACCTGCGCCGGTCCGAATAGCGACCCGATAACCACCGCCGCTGTCCCTAGACCGAGATTCCCGAGCATCGGAACCATATGCGCGAGGATAGACGCTAGGGTGAACCCGAGGATGGCGAAGGCGGCTGAGACGACGATCATCGCGCCGCGGCGCGCTTCCGGCGGGATCACACCAATCACCCGTTCACGTTCGCGGGTTGCTCCCCTGGCGTTTGCAGCCTTTCCCCTCCGCATCATCCAGAAATGCAGGGGCATGCAGACGAGCAGATTGAGGGCGGCGAACGCCAGGTAGATTTCCCGCCACGACAGGTATTCCATCAGCGCGGAGGATATCGGCCAGAAGATAGTGGAGGCGAAGCCGCCGATGAGCGTCAGGTAGGTGATGCTCCGGGACGCGGTCTTGGGATCGCTCTCGACGAGCGCAGCGAATGCTGCCTGGTATTGAACCATTCCCGAGGATATCTCCAACAGGACGATCGCGAGCGCGAAGACCGCCACCGATGGCGACCATGCACACAGCGCGAGCGTGAGCGCAGAGAGTACCGAGCCGACAGTCAGGACGGTCGCCGCCCCGGCCCTGTCCATCTGCCTGCCGATCACCGGAGCCGAGAGGCCTCCGATGAAGAGCGAGGCCGAGAAGACACCAAAGACCTGCTCGAGCGTGATGCCGAGATCCTTCGCCATCCCAGGCGCGAGGATCGAGAACGAGTAGTAGAGCGTTCCATAGCCGATGATCTGTGTCAGGCCGAGCGCAGAGATCGTTGTGAGCGAAATCGCGTTCCTTGTATCACGCATGCGGGTTCGCTTCCGATGTCTCGGTGGAGCAGCAGTCCCCCTTGCTCTCGGGTGTCCCAAGGACTCGTGGATGTCCCATGCAGCAGTCATGCATGAGGAACGTCACCAGACCGGAGAGCGCATCGTAGTTGGCGCTGTAGAGAATCGAGCGCGACTCACGTCTCTGCCCGATCAGTCCTGCGCGTTCGAGCTCCTTGAGATGGAAGGAGATGTTGGACGGCGAGACGTTCATCTTCTCAGCGATCGCTCCGGCAGCCATCCCCTCCGGGCCAGCCACCACAAGGGTGCGCACGACAGCTAGCCGAGTTTCCTGCGACAGGGCCGCGAATGACATGAGGGCTTGACGTTCATCCATATTTAAATATTCCTTGAATAATCGAAACAAGGAATAGCGCATATGAACGCGATCGACAAGACGCTCTCGACCGATATCACGCTCGGCCATCTTCTGGATACCCTGGCGGCTGCGCCTGATGCATCCCTGATCTTTCGCTACGACGGCCGCCCGGTGAAGGCGGGCTATCACGTGACCGAGGTGAAGGCCGGACAGTTTTCGGCTCTGGACTGCGGGGCCAATCCGGAAGCGTGGTCGGAAATCTTCGTGCAGCTCTGGGACATCGACGAGGATGGGCGGACGCACATGCCCGCAGGAAAGTTCTCGGCCATCATCCGGAAGGTCAGCGACCACGTGCAGCTCGAGCCGTCCGCGAAGCTCACCTTCGAGGTCAGCGATGGCGAGAGGCCCATGGCTCTCTATTGCGCGGCTTCCCCACGCCTGCAGGACGGATCATTCCTGGTGCCGCTCGATGCTCGCCCCTCGAGCTGCAAGCCTCGTGACCGCTGGCTTGCTGAGGAGAAGGCGAAGAGTTCTTGCAGTGCGCCATCCTCAAGCAGCAGTTGCTGTTCGTGACCTAGATTGCGGCAACAAAAAAGGCCGGGGCGAAATCGCACCGGCCTTCCTGATCATCGTCCTATCACCAGTGCCAGTACATCCG
>NZ_JBBNAM010000443.1:0-3001 GCF_037994425.1 Phyllobacterium sp. | reverse complement strand
CGTTCGGATTCCGGCCTGTTCGAGCTTTCGATGCAGGACCCGAATTACCTGCCGTTCGAGGGGCCGGGTTGCGACTCCGAATGGATGCTGACGATGCCGCACGTCGTGCCGACCTTCGAGACCTGGTCGATCACCGACGTTGCCGTGACCATGCGCTATGTCGCCAAACCCGGGTCTGCCGCGTTCCGCGGCCAGGTCGAGGGCCAGTTGAAGCAAGCGCTGAACGCGCTCGTCACCCATGGCGACGAAGCGGGAGCGTATCAACTGGTCAGCGTTCGCCACGAACTCCCGGACGCCTGGGCCCGCTACAAGGCGGGGCAGGGCCTCGCTGTCTCCCTGAACACCGACCTCCTGCCGTACATGCTCAAGCAGTTCGACCCAACGTTGCTCGACGTCGTGGGCAGCCTGCGCACGAAATCCGGCGAGTCCGTCGATCTCAAGTTCGCCGCGCCGGAAGCAGCGGATGTCGGTTGGACGATCGCGGTCGATGACCCGCCCGACGAGCTCGAGGAGGCGGCCGGCATTCAGGACATCACGCTCTTCGCGCGGTTCAAGGTTTGAACGACCGCTGCCGCGAGCATCGGCGGAAGAAAGACGGTCCTTGAACGCCTCGCCGGCACACATGATCAGCGATTTTACGCTCACTCGTCCTGCTACCTCATCCAGATCGGCAATGAGTTTGACGCATCGGTCGTAATATTCCCGCCCAATTTCCGTCAATGTCACGTTTCGCGGCGAACGGTTCAGAAGGCGCGTTCCCAAGTCCTGTTCAAGACTGGCAACCATCTTGGTCACCGATGAGCATATACGGGCGTGTCAGTTCTGCAGCCTGGGCCGCTTTCCGCAAGGTTGGGCTCAGAGCTGTCAGGCTGCTTCAGGCCCCCCTTAGCGGATTTCCTTCCTGCTGTCCGTTTTCGGTTGCATTGCGCGCGCAGTTCAGTCATTCCAGTCACCCCGGCGATTTCCTGAAAGCTGTCGATCGGCTAAGCGCCGGCCCTTGTCAACTTCCCGATCGTTCCCAACGTGACGGCACATCTATAGAGTCGGTAGTGTGACGTTATGGCGGCGTCCGTGGGCCGGAAATTCTAGCGATTTCACACTTGCTTTAGTGGCTGGCGATGCAAAAGGGATTCGGTGCATCGCCGCTAGCCCACGACGCTACTGGGGCTATCACTCTAGCGTCCCGGGTAAGTGCGTGGTTCGCGGAATCATCCCACCAATTTCAGCGCGATCACCCCTGCAAGGATGAGTGCGATGGAGGAAATTCTCGCCGTTGCGACCGGATCTCCAAGGGCAATCATTCCAACGACCGCGGTACCCGCTGCGCCAATACCGGTCCAGACCGCATAACCGGTCCCGACGGGTAGCGAACGGAGCGAGAGTGAAAGAAGCAGGACGCTGGAGAGCCCGCTCGCAACGGTCACTAATGCCGGAAGCATGCGTGTGAAACCGTCGGACGATTTCATGGCGACGGCGAAGATGATCTCGAGAGCGCCTGCGACAACGAGGAGGCTCCATGCCATATCAGTATTCCTCTTGAATCTTTGGTCTGCCGATACACAGGCATACCCGCGGGTGCTCGCGGGATTGAGCTCCCGCCAGCACCGTCGATCTTCGTGTTATGCGTTGGCTACCGCAGCAGGGGTCGAGCGAAACGCAACGCCAAACCGATTGAAGGCATTCATGAGGCCGATCGCATAGGTGAGATCGGCGAGTTCCTTGTCGCCAAAGATTGAGGCCGCTGCCGCATACTCGGCATCCGGCACGCCGGTTGTGGAGACAAGCGTAACAGTCTCGGCCCAGGCGAGCGCCGCCCGCTCCCGCTCCGTAAAGAGCTTCCCGGCTTCGCGCCACACAGGAACCAGCGTGAGTTTCTCGACCTTCAGCCCTTGCTTGAGCAGGTCGCGCGTGTGCATGTCGATGCAGAATGCGCAGCCGTTGACCTGCGAGACTCGCAGGTAGACTAGGTCGATAAGCTCCTTGGCCAGATCGCTTTTCTGCAGCGTCATGTAGACTGCGCCGAATGCCTTGTAGCCCTCAGGTGAAACCACTGAATAGTTGAGACGATTGGTCATGACGATCCTTCCGTTGTTGATGGGCGGAAGATCGTGCTTCTTGGCCTAATGCGGAAGGGCCAAGAGTGATGTTTCGAATTGGTCCATGATTTCAGGATGTCAGCAGCTTTCCTAGCCGATTCCCCAAACCCTCAGCCATCGACATGGATGAAACGTTGGTGAAGTTGAGAAGGATTGCCGGCGAAGCTTCGCCTCGAAGCATCCAGTCCGACATCGCTTCGGCGTAGAGACCTTCCGCTCGCATCCTCGAGACAACTTCACCATCCGCATGTCCAGGCACCCTGAGGATGAGATGCATGCCGCCGGGCTGGGGATCGATCCGCGTCCGATCGCCGAGCGCGGCGGTCAAACCGGCCACCGTCGTTTCGCGGCGTTCGGCATACAGCCGTCGCATCCGCTGGATGTGTCGGGCGAAATGGCCCTCCGTCATGAATTCCGACACGATGGCCTGTGTGAACGCCGGAGCGCCTCCAGAAAGAGCTCCAGCGGTCCGCTCGAACCGTTCGACCTCGGCCTCCGGCGCAACGAGGTAGGACAATCTGATGGCCGGGAAGAGCACCTTGCTGAAAGTACCCGCGTAAAACACCCGCCCATCCCGATCGAGGCTCTTCAAGGCAGGAAGCGGACGGCTGACGTAGCGGTATTCGCCGTCGTAGTCGTCTTCGATGATCCAGGCACCCGTTTCGGAAGCCCAGTCGAGCAAGGCAAGGCGCCGTGGCAGAGACAGAGACATCGAGAGTGGACTCTGGTGCGCCGGGGTAACGACCGCGGCGCGTGCGCGAGGCGCGGACCTATATCCATCCGATACGACGATACCATCTTGATCGACTGCCACGGGAACAGGAGAAATCCCCATGTACCCAAAAATCTGTCGAGTGGGCGGATAGCCAGGGTTCTCGATCCAGACCTCGTCGCCACCCGTAAAC
>NZ_JBBNAM010000442.1:0-8563 GCF_037994425.1 Phyllobacterium sp. | reverse complement strand
CCCGGAAAGGAGCGTCGCGGGCACGATGAACAGGAATGCCCCGAGAATTGCCTGTTGTTGCGTCATCGACAGCGCGGAGATGAACAGGCCGATCCCGACGATGGCCGACAAATAAACGATCCCGCTGCCGTAAAGGTAGATGAGGGAGCCCCTGAACGGGATGTCGAAGAGGAACACCGCTGCAAGAATATAGACCGTGATGTGAAACAGTCCGATTATCATCGGCGGTATGAGCTTGCCGATGAGGATTTCGTGGGTGCGTAGCGGCGAAACCATAAGTTGGTCGAATGTCCCGAGTTCCCGTTCCCGCGCAATCGATAGGGCAGTCACGATCAGCCCAATCAGCATCGCGATGCTGGCGATGAGGTTGGGCACCATGAACCACTGGAACTCGAGGTTGGGGTTGAACCAGTTGCGCGGCACGACGGTAACGGGACCGCCAGGCCCCTTTGGCACAGACGACGCAGCCGGCATCTCGGCGGCCAGACCGGAGGCAATCTGGTTAAGATATCCGGCGACGATCTGGGAAGCATTGGATTTCCGGCCGTCGAGGATGATCTGGAGACCGGTGGCCCGGCGTGCCTCCACATCGCGTGAATAGTTCGTGCCGATCACGACCGCGGCAATCACCTCCTGGCGTTCGATTGCGGTCCTGACGCGAGATTGGTCCTGGGTCAGGACGATGTTCCGGAAGGTAGGAGCGCCATCGATGCGGCTGACCAGTTCCCGGCCCCAGTGTCCATTGTCGCGGTTGAGAACCATGATATCGACGTTGCGCACCTCGAGTGTCGCCGCATATGAGAACACCAGAAGCTGCATGATCGGCGGCACGATGAGGATCAAGCGGCTCTTCGGGTCGCGCATGACGGCAAGCAGTTCCTTGACGACCAGCGCTTTAAGTCGCGTCCACCACATGGCCTCACCCGATCCTTTTGCGCGTGCTCCGCGCCGCGAGTACGAAGAATACGCCGCCGATCAACAACATCACCGCGACCGCTTGCAGAAACATCGGCCATATGTCACCCGCCAGAAAAAGCGTCTGCAGGCTGGGGATCAGGTAGCGTGCGGGAACAATGACAGTGACCCACTGGATTATCTCAGGCATGGAATTGATTTCGAAGAGGAAGCCCGAAAGCAGGAAGGACGGCAGGAATGCCGAAATCAACGCCGCCTGCGAGGCGAGAAACTGGTTTTTCGTCGCAGCGGATATCAGAAGGCCTTGCCCGAGACCGGGCACGAGGAAGGCGGCTGACAAGACATAAAGCGCGAGCACCGAGCCGCGAAAGGGCACGCCGAACAGGAACACCGCCAGCAGGACGCAAAGCGTCATCGACGTCAGGCCAAGAATGAAATAGGGCAGGATCTTTCCCACCAGAAGCTCGATCGAGGTCACGGGTGTCGCCATCATCGCTTCCATCGTCCCTCGCTCCCACTCGCGTGCTATGACGAGGGATGTCAGCAAGGTGCCCACCAGAGTCATGATGATCGCAATGGAACCCGGAACCAGAAAATTCCGACTCGTCAGTTCGGGGTTGAACCAGAACCGTTGCTCGACCGCCTGTCCTTGCCCGCCCTGCGCCTTGTCTGCCGAGCGAATGCTTTTCCACGAGGCCACCACGCCTTGGGTGTAGTTCTGGACGAATTTGGCGGTGTTCGGATCGGAGCCATCGACGATGACCTGGAGCTGCGCATCCAATCCTGCCGCGTAGTTGGCCGTAAACTTTGCGGGGACGACGACGATCCCGCGGATCGATCCGTCGATGAGTTGATCCTCGAAGATTCTCCTGTCGGATCCAAAGGTCACGTCAAAATAGCGCGATGCCCGGAAACTTGCGCTCAGGTCATGCGTCAGCGAGGTTGGCTCTTCCACGACGAGACCGATCCTGGTTCGATCGGTATCCAGCGAAACGCCATATCCAAACAGAAAAAGCATGATCATCGGAAGGACGAAAGCAATCAGGATGCTGCTGGGATCGCGCACCAGCTGATAGGTTTCCTTGCGTACGAGCGCCGCAAGACGCCTGATACGGTCGTGGTCAATACTCTTGCGTATCATGCCGCATCCCTCTCGTCCGATGCTTGGACCAGCGCGATGAATGCGTCCTCCATGGTTGGATCGGGGTTGGCAGCATTGGCAACACCGGCCTTGAGCTCATCGGGGGAACCGAGGGCGATGGAACGGCCGCGATAAATGAGGGAAATCCGGTCGCAATATTCGGCTTCGTCCATGAAATGGGTGGTGACCAGCACGGTCACGCCCTTTTCCACCAATCCGTTGATGTGCGTCCAGAATTCCCTGCGGGTAACGGGATCGACACCGGAGGTCGGTTCGTCCAGAAACAGCGCTTCCGGCTCGTGGATGACGGCGCAGGCAAGGGCCAGCCGCTGTTTAAGACCCAAGGGTAAATCCTTGGCGGACATGGTTTCCGTCTGTTCGAACGAAAAAATCTTCTTCATCAGCGCGATGCGCTCGCGCTTGCGGGTACCTGACAATCCATAGACTCCGGCGAAGAAATCGAGATTTTGCGCCACGCTCAAATCGCCATAGAGCGAGAATTTCTGCGCCATGTAACCCAACCTGTTGCGGGCCTGCGCCGTGTCTTTCCGCAGGTCGAAACCGGCCACGCGGCCCTCACCTTGGCTCGGCTTGAGCAGGCCGCACAGCATCTTGAACGTCGTCGACTTGCCTGCGCCGTTGGGACCAAGCAATCCGAATATCTGGCCACGCGGAATTTCAAAGTTGATGTTGTCCGCTGCTCTAAAATCACCAAATTGTTTGGTCAGTCCTTTGGCTACGATGACAATGTTGCCATTGGACGTGTCGCGTGCGGTCGCAGCTTCGGCAAGCTCGGACCGGCCTCCCGGGCCACCCCCGAGCATATCGACGAAAGCATCTTCGAAACGCGGATCGGTCGGCTCCAACCTAGAGCCTTCCGGCAGAACCTCAATCAACGTGTTTTCCCTGGACGAGGCTTCAACCACAACGCGTATCGCTTCGCCCTGGATGACGCCGTCGACAACGGCGTCATCGTCGAGAATCCGCGTCAGTGCTTGTCTTCTTCGTCCGGAGATGCCGTTGACCTTGAACACGCGCCCCTCGACACGCTGGGTCAATTCATGGGGAGCGCCTGAAAACATCAGCTTACCCTGGTTGAGCAGGAGGACGCTATCACAGGCCTCCGCCTCATCCAGATATGCTGTGGACCACACGACGCCGACCCCCTCCTTCGTCAAATCGGCGACCATCTTCCACAATTCCCGCCGAGATATCGGATCGACACCGACCCCGGGCTCGTCGAGCAGAAGGAGCCTTGGTTTCTTCAACAGCGCACAGGCCAAGCCGAGTTTCTGCTTCATTCCGCCGGAAAGCTTTCCAGCGAGTCTGTCGGAGAAGCGTTTGAGGTCCGTGAAGGTCAGCAGTTCGTCGAAGGTAGCGGCCCTCTGTTCTGGAGGAAGCCCGCGCAGATCAGCATAGAGATCGAGGTTTTCCCTGACCGAAAGGTCCTCATAGAGGCCGAACCTCTGCGGCATGTAACCGATCGATGTCTGGATGGCTGCCGCATCCTGCCTCGTATCGTGGCCGAGCACCGTCAGGCGACCGCTATCGGGTTGCATCAATCCCGTCATCAGTCGGACCAGCGTCGTCTTTCCTGATCCGTCAGGCCCGACGAGCCCTGTGATCTTTCCGGATTTGATACTGCCCGAAACTTTGTCCAACGCTGGAACCGCGGAGCCGAAGGCCTTCGTCACGTCTTCAAGCTGGACGAAGGTCTCGTCGCGCTGGCCATCGGTGATTGTCATTTCGTCTCACCGCCCGCTTGCGGCAGCTTGATCGTCACCGGCATGCCCTGCCGCAACTGCGGTCCGGCATCAGCGATGATGATGCGCAGCCTGTAGACGAGATCGGTGCGCAGCTCGGCTGTTTCGACCGACTTCGGCGTGAACTCCGCCACAGGCGAGATGAACCCGACCGTTCCTTTGACCGGAGCATCCGGATGCGTGTCCGAATAGACGTCGAGTTGCATACCGGGATGTATCTTGCCGAGATCGGTTTCCGGGATATAGCTGCGCACCCATACCGGCTGGCGAAGCGTAAGAACCGAAACGATGTCGCTGGAACTGACGATGGCCCCTTCCTCGCGTACCCGCGACAGAATAATCCCATCGTTGGGGGCTCGGAGTTCCGTGTCGGCAAGAGATGTCCGAGCAGAGGCAAGCTTCGCCTCGGCCGCCGCCAGATTGGCGCGTGCGGTAGCGATGTCCTCGGCTCTCGACCCCTCCTGAAGAAGCCCCAATGCTTCCCGCGCGGACTCGGCACGCGCCACAGCGGCTGCATGCTGTGCGCTCGCCTCATCGAGCCCTGCCTGCGAGATCGTGCCGTTCGGGCGCAGGCGAACCGCTCGCTCAAGGACCAGTTCCATATGCTCGAGATCGGCGAGCCTTTCGTTGAGTGTCGCTGCGGCCTGGGCGATCTCGGACTTCCTCGGGCCGGCAACGAGCTTGTCCAGGGTAGAACGAAGCCCGAGGACTTCGGCTTCGACCGCGTCCACGGCGTTTTTGTAGGGGACATTGTCGAGGCGGGCTATAACGCTTCCTGCCTTCACGTCATCGCCCTCTTCGAAGAAGACTTTCTCGATCCTGCCGGTGACGCGAAACCCGAGGGGCACCTGTCTGATGTCGATGTTGCCATACATCGTGAAAGGTTTGTCGTCCACCCAACCCAAGGCCGG
Organism: Phyllobacterium sp.; assembly: GCF_037994425.1. NCBI lineage: Bacteria > Pseudomonadati > Pseudomonadota > Alphaproteobacteria > Hyphomicrobiales > Phyllobacteriaceae > Phyllobacterium > Phyllobacterium sp. Next base: position 3,833 of record NZ_JBBNAM010000442.1, on the reverse strand, counting down.
AATCTCGAACCACAGGCCAGCGATAGTCGTCGTCGCTAAAAGAATGCTGCCGAATATCAGCGGTTTTCTCATGCTGCGTCTCCTCTGGCGTCACAGGGTTCGAAATCATGACGATCTGCATCGATCTGCTTTGTCGGAGTGTGATTGCCCGCGGCAGGAACTCCCCGAGTGCGAGCCGCGCAATTGGCTTGCTCGATTGGCATCGTGTTGCCTGCAGGGAAAACGATACAAGCCCTGGATTCATCATCACTGTTGCGTCGAGTTTGCGTGGCTCGCGCAAAAAAAATAGCCGCTATGGCGAACATAAACATCCCATCCATTAGTTTGGGTGACCGATACCGAAGTCCATGACGCGGGGATGCAATCACGCCGCGTTTCTGAACTTCGAGTTGCTTGAAGTAGGGGTCAGATACTGAGGTACCAATTTGGCAAAGTCAGCAAAAACGCTGCTGCCGTTGCGGTGAAAATGACGAACGCGACGAATGGAATGTATCCTTCCTCGACCTTCCGATTGTCATTTGCTGCTGCAAAACCAGGCCCGGCGACGTAAGTCTCAACGCCAGTCATTGCGCCCGTTCCTTCGGGGCGGACCGATGATTGCCGCCATAGATTCCATGAAGGAAGATGCCGATCGCCGAAGCCACGAAGGCTTCCGCTTCCGCTCGCGACGGCGGCGGCCGCAACCCGAGAATGACCTGCAAATGCAGGTTGTCGCGCAGCATGCCAACGAGGTGGTCTGCCGCTCTGTGGCAGTCGTCGATCCGGATTTCACCGCGGGCCTTTGCCTCTTCCAGCACTTCGGCAAGGCGGCCTGAGGCTCGGCCCGGGCCTTTGTCGTAAAAACCTTTCGCCAGTTCAGGAAAACGCTGCGCCTCCGTCATGATCGAGCGATAGACGCCGATGAGGGCAGGCGACATATAGATCGCCAATAGCCGCCGCCCGAATTCGAGCAGGATTTCGTTGAGGGTCCGCCCGGGAAACCGTTCGACGGAGAGGGCCGCGAGCGCTGTGTCTGCACTCTCGGTAACCAGCGCGGTGAACAGGCCCTCCTTGTTTCCGAACTCGTTGTAGATATTCCGCTTCGAGCCACCGATGCGTTCGATGATCGCGTCGATGCTGGTCGCGGCGTAGCCCTGTTCAAAGAAGACCTGTGCGGCCGCCTCGAGAATCGCGGCGCGTCGTTCTTCCTGAGGCATGCGCTTTGCGCGAGCAGGTGTGGCCATGGGGGACTCCAACGATATTTGCTTTTGCCCCTTGACTGGTACGGTACATTACCATACCTGTCAAGTAGGTACGGAGCATTACCAAATATGGATGGTGGGCATGGAACTTGTGAAAGACACAGCAACGGACGAAAATGGAGTGATCAGCCTGAGGCGGGAAGACGACGCCCAGGCCAATCAAGCGCCACCCAAGGAAAAGCGCCGCAAGAAGCTGTTTCTCGTGTTTGCAGGGGCACTGGCCTTGACCGCAACAAGCTGGTGGGGCTGGTCGACGTTCATTGCCGCTGACACCGAAACCACCGAGAACGCATACGCCAACGTCGAGGTGTCCCAGGTAACCTCCCTTGTCAGCGGCCCGGTCAAGCGCGTTCTCGTCGTCAATAGCCAGCAAGTCCGATCCGGCGATATTCTGGTCAAGCTCGATGACACCGATCTGCGGCTGGCGGTCGAGCAGGCCGAAGCAGCGCTCGGCCGGGCGCGCCGCCAGGTCCATCAGATGGTTGCAAACGACGAAACCCTGGCCGGGCTGGAGGCCGCCCGCGCCGCGGACGAGGCGACGGCGAGGGCCGATCTTGCCCGTGCGCAAGCTGATCTCGACAAGGCCCACCTGGACGACGGCCGCGCGCAGACGCTGTCAGTCAAGGGTGTGATTCCAGTTCATCGGCTCGACGATACGGAAACGGTGGTCCGGCAGGCCCAGGCGGCGATTTCCCAGGCCAAAGCCCGCATCGCAGCCTCGGAAGCTGGTCGGGCTGCTGCCGCGGGGGCGCGCCGCGCCAATCAGGTGCTGTTCGAAGACACCACCGTCGAGACGAATCCCGAGGTCGTGGCGGCGCAGACAAAGCTGGACCAGGCCAAGGTCGACCTCGAGCGTGCCATGATCCGCGCGCCCGTTGACGGCATCGTCGACCAGCGCAGGGTGGCCGTTGGCCAGCGCATTCAGGCCGGCACGCCGATCATGGCCGTGGTGCCCCTGCAGGACATGTATGTCGATGCCAACTTCAAGGAAGTTCAGCTCCGCCGCGTCAAGCCCGGGCAGCCCGTGCACCTGGTTTCCGACCTCTACGGGACAGACGTTGTCTATCACGGCCGCGTCGAAGGCTTTGCTGGCGGTACGGGTTCTGCATTTGCCGCGATACCGGCACAAAACGCGACCGGCAACTGGATCAAGGTCGTCCAGCGCCTTCCGGTGCGGATCCGGCTCGATCCGAAGGAACTGAACGAACACCCATTGCGCGTCGGCCTGTCGATGCACGCGACGATCGATCTGTCGGAAGCCCATTAAAATGTCGGAAGCCGGTCATCCGCCACTGAGCGGAGCAAAGCTCGTGCTGGCGGCGGCCGCGCTGTCGTTCGGCAACTTCATGGTCGTCCTCGACACGACGATCGCCAATGTCGCGATGCCGACGATCTCGGGCGACCTCGGCGTTTCGACGACGGAGGGAACCTGGATCATCACGGCCTATGCCGTTGCCGAGGCGATTACGGTGCCATTGACAGGTTGGCTGGCGCGACGGTTCGGGGAGGTTCGCCTCTTCTCGGTCTGCGTCCTCGCTTTCGTGATCACGTCAATCCTCTGCGGTCTCTCGGGAAGCCTTGAAATGCTGGTGCTGTTCCGGATTCTTCAGGGATTCGTGGGCGGGCCGCTCATTCCATTGTCGGCGACATTACTGATGTCGGTCTTTCCGAAGGAAAAGTCGAACGTCGCTCTGGCGATATGGGGCCTGACGACCGTGGTCGCGCCCATATTCGGACCGATCCTCGGCGGGTATATTTCGGACAACTACTTCTGGGGCTGGATCTTTTATATCAACATCCCGTTTGGCGCGGCTGTCGGCGGCGTGACGTGGTGGCTGATGCGAAACAGGGAGACCGCGATCGAGCGCAAGCGCATCGATGTTGTCGGCCTGCTCCTCCTCGTCGTCTTTGTCAGCGCCTTTCAGCTGATGATAGACAAGGGGCGCGAGCTGGACTGGTTTTCCTCCGATTTCATCGTGGGGTCGGCCATCGTGGCAGCCGTTTCGCTGGTTGCCCTCGTCATTTGGGAATTGACCGACGAAGACCCGGTGCTCGACTTTTCGGTCTTCAAGTCCCGCAACTGGGTTGTATCGACGGTGTCGCTCGGCCTGATGTTCGGGTTGTTCTTCGGCAACATCGTCCTTACGCCGCTGTGGCTTCAGCAGATGATGGGATATACGGCGACGTGGGCGGGCCTCGCGACAGCGCCGATGGGAATACTGGCGGTCATCACAGCGCCGATTGTCGGACGTCTCATGACAAAGATCGATCCGCGACTGATCGTCAGCTATGGCATGGCAGTGCTGGCTATCTCCTTTTACATGCGTGCCCAGTTCACTGCGCAAGCTGACTACATGTCCGTCGCGATCGCAATGTTCGTCCTGGGTGCAGGCGTGCCGGCTTGTCTTGTGACATTGACCTCGTTCGCCGTCTCCGATCTTCCACCGGAGAAAGTTGCAAGCGGTTCCGGACTGCAGAACTTCATCCGCATCATGGCGATGGCGGTCGGAGCCTCGCTCACAGCCACCTACTGGGAGCATGCCACAAAGGAGAGCAGGGCTGATCTCGTGTCCATCATCAATCCGACAACGG
>NZ_JBBNAM010000441.1:0-3832 GCF_037994425.1 Phyllobacterium sp. | reverse complement strand
GAGGTCATTGATACCGAATTTCGGCTGTAATTTCAGTTTTTTAGCAGAGGAATTTAGCCGATCGTCCGTGGAACTTAGATACTGCGATACTCCGAAGAAATGTTATGGCGATGACCAGGCCTGCCGGGGCTAATAGCTTAATGTAGCTGCTAATGCTACCACGACTGGGCCCATCAAAGGCAGTAGCACATTTGAGATTGCGTAGGTCACCGTGTAACCAATGACAGGGATCGAGTTACCAGCCCGGGAAACGAGTGAGCTGATGGTTGGCGTGCTGCAATGCTGGCCGGCAATGACGCCAAGAAGGATAGGAGTTTCGATTTTCATCAGCTTCGAACCGACGAAGAGCGACAACGCCGCCGGTAGGACAGATACCAGCATCCCAAGGACTGGTAAAATAAGGCCATATTGCTTGACGAGCTTGATCGCATCTGGCCCGGCGCTGAGACCGATCGCAGCAATGAACGCGGCAAGACCAAAATCCTTGGCAAATTCGCCGGCGGCAGCTGGCAGACCGCCGCGGCTGGGACTGCGCATATTGAGCCATCCAAAGACGAGGCCCGCGATGAGTGCCCCGCCGCCTGAGCCGAGAGTCAGCTCCAGCGCGCCAACCTTGAAATTAAGATGCCCGATGAGAAGTCCGATAACAACGCCGAGTCCGAGGAACATGAAATCAGTCTTGTCACCCGGAGGAAGCGGTTTGCCGAGTTCGCCCGCAGCCTGCGCCACCACCTGATCGGGTCCATAAAGGGTCAAGATGTCGCCTTGCTGCAGGATCGTGCCCGACAGCGCAGGTATGCTCTGTCCCATCCGGCGCACGCCGGATATGAAGAGTCCACGTTGCATTTCCGGCCCGGCCATTTGTCTCAGTTGCCGAATCTGACGTCCGAACGCTTCTTTGCGCATCAGGACAACGTCGCGAGAGGTAAGTGCAAAGCTGGTGTCCTGCGGCACGGGCACCTCATCACCGAACCGGTCACGTGCAGCAATTACAGCATTGCGACGTCCCCGGACGAAAGCAATATCGTCGGGCTTAAGCATGAATTCGACGGATGTTTCAAGAAGTTCGTCACCGCGTTGTACGCGTTCAATCGTAACTGCCCAATTGCGACTTTTTTCAAACTCACCGATCGTGTGGCCGCCAACCGAACCGGCTCGAAAAGCACGCCCGACAAACACCGGCAGCCCCTCGATCTGATCATCGTCATCATCGGCTGATCCGAGCTTGCGCGCGAGTTCTTGAGCCTCCTTTCTAAGGTCGACCTTCAGAATCAACGGTGCGATCTGTGTCGTAAAGACGACGATGGATACCAGGCCGAACAGATAGGTAAGGCTGTAGGCCGTGGCGATGTTGGCCTGCAATTGCACGATTGTGTCATTGTTAAGGGCAAGGCGCGAGATCGCTTCGGATGCCGTGCCTATCACAGCCGATTCTGTTGCCGAGCCGGCAAACAGTCCGACGGCTGTGCCGATATCCAGCCGGAAGATAACGATCGATAGTGCCAACAACATCAGGACGCAGACGATCTCGATAATCGAAAAGATTCCATAACGCCACCCGCCACGGATGTTGGCAAAGAACTGAGGTCCAGCGGTGAAGCCGAGCCCATATATGAATAGTGCAAATGCAGTGTTCTTGAGGTCAGTACTTATGCGAACGCCGAACTGCCCCAGTGCCAAAGCTACGAAAAGCGTTCCGCAAATCCCTCCGAGTTGAACAGGGCCGACCTTCAACTTGCCCAACAGGTAACCGAGCCCGAGGCATATGAAGAGCGCAATAACAGGATCAATGAGAAGTGGCATGGAGTTGGTCCGGTCATGTTCGAGATCGACAGATATGAAGATCATTCGTTGCATGCGGCGGTGGGCCGGTTGTCTGCCGCTGTTCGCCGACGGATACGACTAGTTCATCGTGATCGAATCTTCTTAAATATTCGTGCAGTAGCCGTCGTACAGCACGGGACGCCAGTTGGAACAGCGGAGGCCGCGTGCCATGCGGATCACTAACTCGTGTATTCATCAGCAGTCGCCGAAGTCGTCTCCCAGAATGGCCGGATCAATCATTCGCTTGTAAACGGCCGCAGCCGCAATCGGCTGTGATGATCATGCGCACCCGGTGCCCCCGATGGCCCTACACCCCGGAAATAGGATTTCTGCCATTTCTCCAGTGCGGCTTTCGAGGCTGGATCCGCAAGCGTCGTATTGAACGTGTTGCGGCTCTCCATCCAGGTCGCGTACTCCTGTTCGAGCTCCGGATTCTCAGAAAGATTGCGCATGTCTGGAACAAGAGTCTCGAGGCTTCCACGGCCGAGAGGGAAGAAATGGCAGAATGGCTCATCGCTGCCGAAATACACTCGTTGATACGCCCGCGTGAACCTCCAGTTCATGGTGAACGTGTAGGGTGACCAATCTGTCTCGATGATACCCGATAGCGGTGCTATTGCATCCTTGGGCCGATTGATGGGGCCGGTCACGAATAGGTCCACGCCAGGCTCGGTGCGGAAAAGACAAGGAACATGAAATGTCAGAATGCCATCCCCGAAATGGCTGATGGCAGGCGGAGCTATGCCCGATGCTGACTTAATGCGTATCGCGTCGAGGCCGGAGCCGCCGTCCCAGATAGCCGAAAACGCATTGCTACACAGGATTTCCCAGCCGTGGGTATTGGCAATATTGAGTGGCAGGCACCGGTAGGCGAAGCGTTGATTGGTGTCATCCATCCACTCCCGCTCCACCGGCGCCGCTCGGATGCGCATGTGGTGACCGTCAATGACGTAGGCGGTAAGACGCTTCATGAGATGATTTCTGCGCTGGAGTTTTCAGTGATGGACTGGCGCACATGCGCCAGTCACCCATTGGAACCGTTTACCACGTTACCTTAAAGCCGATCTCGCCGCCGAAAGAATTGTTGTCAGCACCGTCGACGTCGAAGGAGTAGCTGAGGTCGCCAAAGGCGGCAAGATTCTCACTGATCTGGTAGGCTCCCCCACCGTTGAGCTCCAGCCAGGTTCCCTCGGTTTGCGTCACCAACGGGGTTGTGTTGAAGGTAACTGTCTGATCGGCCGAGAATCCGTGCCACAGATTAAGCCCGACATGCGCCAAAGCCTGACCCGTCGTATATTGGAGGCGTGCCCCCAGGCGACCCGTGAACGCATCATAGGAATCGTGGGTGATGTCGGAGAACGGATCATGAGTGTCATCGAAATCGATGCGTTGCCAGATTAATTGTGCCTGCGGTTCGATAGTCCAGCCTTTGGCGATCGTAAACGGCAGACCGGTTTCAGCCGAGGCGGCAAGACTGGTCCCGTCAACGTCGGATTCGATCCCGCGATTCGACTGACTGGTGCCGTTAAGCCATCCGTACTTGGCGACGACATCGAGATACCAGCCGTCTGGCGAGGTGCGCGTCCAGTATGCGCCAATGCTGTCTTCGTTGAGATCGAGGCTGCCGGCATCCAGATTGATGCGACCCAGGACATTGCCGCTGATGTCGCCGGAAGCTTCGCCGTGCGTATAGAACAGTCCAAACCGGTCGATATGGCCATTTTCGTGTTCGATGCCGACGATATCACTGCCGACCTGCAGCCCCCAATAATTCCCGTCGAACGCGGGGCCGATTTCGAACCCGGCGACGCTCAGTGATGCATCCGCACCAAGATCACTCTGCGCCCCAAATACGCGGCCCCAGACGGCGGATGGCGGTTTGCCGTCAGCCGGCACGTCGGCACCCTGTGGTTCGGCAGCCGAGTATATCGGTGCGCCATCGCCAATCAGGAGCGACTGGTCGCCGCGCCGCTGATGGAAGGTCCCCATAGTCAAAAGTCCCATGCGC